>PFVO01000048.1 GCA_002790655.1 Candidatus Moranbacteria bacterium CG_4_9_14_3_um_filter_44_28
CGCAAAGTCATCTGTTGAAATTGCCATCAAGAAAATCAATGTTGTCGTGCCGATGGTTTGGTCAAAAAGCGAAAACGAAAAAAGCCTGCTGGAGGATTTGAAAAACGGAATCATCCATTATCCCAAAACGGCTGCTCCCGGACAAAACGGGAACATGGTCGTTTCCGGCCACAGTTCAAATTATGTCTGGGTTAAAGGAAGCTACAACTATATTTTCAAAGATTTGAACAATCTGGCGAGCGGTGATATCGTGGATGTGAAGACCATTCAGCAAAACGGAAGAGCGATTGTATATCATTATAAAATAAACGGATTCAAGAAAATCGTCGCGCCGGATGATCCGGTAATTTTCGAAAATACTCCCGAGTCTACGCTTACCCTTTCCACCTGCTGGCCGCTCGGAACGAATTTCCGAAGGCTCATTGTAAAAGCGGATATAATGAGGTAAAAAAAGACGCATGCTAAGTTGATTTATCCTACATTTTTGATTAATCGAAACTGAAAAACAATGACCGATTTCAAAAAATTCATTTCCAATATTCTTCTCGCCGGCGCGGTTGCGGCGCTTGTTGCCTTTGCCGTTTCATTGTTTTTGCCGAAATACTGGCAAGTTTCCGGGAGAATTGTTGTTTTTCCTTCCGGCTCTCCGGCGGGTGCGGCGCAAAATCTTCTTCCTGAAGTCGGGAACACGGCTTGGATTGTGAACAGCGATACTTTTCAAAAAAATAATTTTGGAGATTTTAGCGCGAATTTCGTCGGCGCGGAAGTCGTGAAAAATTCTTCGATGGTTTCGGTGAAATTCCGAAGTTCTAAAACGGATATCCAAGCCGTTGAGGATTTGATAGTGAAAATTCCTTCCCAAATTGCCGAGTATGCCCGCGATCTCTATGACGGCTCGCCTTTCAAATACAAAATGACAAGTGATCCCGAAATATCCGTAAAACCGGTACGACCGGATGTTGTCAAAAATTCGATTCGGGGTTTCATTGGCGGTTTGATTTTATATCTTCTCTACTGGCTGATGTTTGAAGATTTCCTGTTTCGCAGACCGGAAAGAGAAGAAAAAATCATTGAGCCGCGAGGGGAGACGCTTTTCGATTTCCGCCCGGAGGCGAAAAAAGAGACTATTCGGGAAGAAATTAAACTTGAAGGACCGGAAGAGAAGGAAAAAAAGCCAGTGGCAGCTGAAGAAAAAATTGAACCGATTTCAGCCGGCCCGGCTCCGGACAATTTACCAATTGCCGGGGAACCAGCTTCTCCCGCTCCTGACTTTCACGAACCAACTGATGAGGAAGTGAAAGAAAGGTTGAATAGGCTGATGAGAGGGGAACTGTAGAGAATTCAAAATTAAAAATTTTGGTGTCGCTTCGCGACATCTTTTTTGTTTATTTTGATTTTTTTGGCGGTTTGAGGTAGGATAATGTTACAAGGAAGATAAAAATCCTCCTCCCCTGCCAAGGGGAGGAGTTAGAGGAAGGGTATATGAAAAGATTCAATAATCTCAAAGAATATAAAAGTATTCGCAAAAATCTTCGCAATAAAGCAACTCCTCAAGAAATTATTCTATGGTCAAGATTAAGGAGAAGCCAATTAGGTTGTAAATTCAGGAGACAACACTCGATTGGGAAATATATAGTTGACTTCTATTGTCCCGAAAAAAACTTAATAATCGAGGTTGATGGTGGACAGCATGACGAGGACAGCAAGAGAAGATACGATGAAAACAGAACAGAGTATTTTGAAAATTTAGATTTTAGGGTGTTGAGGTTTTGGGATAACGGCGTTAATAATAATTTGAGCGGTGTGATTTCAAGGATTATTAATTATCTGGAAAAATAACCACCCCTCAATCCCCTCCTTAAAAAGGAGGGGAGGATAAGGAAAATTATGGAATTTATCGAAACGTCACTTAAAGGCGCTTGTATCATCAAACCCAAAGTCTTTCGGGACGAGCGGGGGTTTTTTCTTGAGTTTTGGAATGAAAAAGTTTTTGCCGAAAATGGAATAGCCGCGAAATTCGTGCAGGACAATCATTCACTATCCGTGAAAAAAGGAGTCCTTCGCGGGCTTCATTTTCAGCTTCCGCCGAATGAACAGGCAAAGCTGGTGCGGGTGACGCGGGGGAAAGTGTATGACGTCATTGTTGACCTTCGCAAAAATTCAGAAACTTTTGGAAAATGGGAAGGCTTTGAGCTATCAGCCGAAAATTTTCAAATGCTTTTTATTCCGCGCGGTTTCGCTCATGCTTATTGCATGTTGGAAGACAACACGGAATTTATATATAAAGTGGATAATTTCTACGCCCCCGAGTCGGACTCCGGAATCATCTGGAACGATCCGGATCTCGCGATAAACTGGCCGACCAAAGACCCGATTTTATCGGAGAAAGACAGCAAACTTCAGGAACTTAAAAATTTTAAGAATCCATTTTAATTATGAAAATGCTTGTCACCGGCGGCGCCGGCTTCATTGGCTCAAATTTCGTCCGTTATATTCTCAAAAAATACCCGGACTATCAAGTCATCAATCTCGACCTTTTGACGTATGCCGGGAATTTAGAGAATTTGAAAGATGTTGAAAAAAATCTGAACTACAAATTCGTGAAAGGGGACATTGCGGACAAGAATTTAGTGAACGAACTTGTAAAAGATATTGACATTATCGTTAACTTCGCAGCCGAATCGCATGTTGACCGCTCGATCCTCGACAGCGCCGCGTTTATTCACACGAATGTTATTGGAACGCACAATTTGCTGGAGGCGGCGAAAAATAATGGTCTCAAAAGATTTCATCATGTTTCCACCGACGAAGTCTATGGCCACCTTGGTCCGAAAAATCCTCCTTTCAACGAGAAAACACCCTACGCTCCGCGCAGTCCCTATTCCGCCTCAAAAGCGGCAGCCGATCATCTGGTGAACGCCTATTTCAACACCTATAATCTGCCTACGACTATTTCCAATTGCTCGAACAATTACGGCCCTTATCAATTTCCGGAAAAACTGCACGGACTTTTTATTACAAATTTACTCGAGGGCAAAAAAGTTCCCGTTTATGGCGATGGAATGCAAATTCGCGATTGGCTTTTCGTCGAAGACCATTGCGAAGCGATTGATAGGATTATCCACGACGGAAAAACAGGCGAAACCTATTGCGTCGGCGGAGACTGTGAAAAATCAAACATTGAAATCACCAAAAAAATTCTCGAGCTTCTCGAAAAAGGCGAGGAAATGATAGAATACGTGAAAGACCGCCCCGGCCACGACCGAAGATACGCCATTGATTTTTCAAAAATAAAACGGGAGCTCGGCTGGCAGCCGCGAACTAGTTTCGATGAAGGAATGAAAAAAACGGTCGAGTGGTACAAGGCCAACGAAAACTGGTGGCGCGAGATAAAAAGCGGGGAATATTTGAAATATTACGAGAAGCAGTACATTAAAAGGTGAAGCGCTATATGATATGAAAAGAAAAGTTTTATTGGGGCTCACAACAACTTTTGGATCGGATTGGCGGGCAAAAATCAAGGAAATAGATAAATTAAAGATCCAGGAAATTGCCCTTTTTCCAACTTGCCTTGGAGAAAAAAACAGAAAAGAGCTTTATGCCCTGCTTGAAAAAACAAGTTTGCTAAAAATTCTATTTATTCATCTCCGTGATGATATGCAGGAATCTGAAATTGATTATTTAGTAAATAAATTCGGTGCGGAATGTTTTAATTTGCATCCGGAGGAAAAAGCTTATCAATTTGTTTTAAGGAGCAAATATCGCGACAGGATTTATATCGAAAATTTATATTCTACAAAGCACAGGCTATTTTTCAATAAAGAAATTTTTCAAAAGTACAATATCGCCGGAGTTTGTCTTGATTTCTCTCATCTGGCTGCCGAAGAGAAAGTATATCCTGATTATTATCCTGAAAAACTGGAGATTATAAAAAATACTAAAATAGGTTGCAATCATTTATCGGTTTGTTACCCGAAGAAAAAGTTCGAACCAACAATAAATTCTTATACATATGATTCGCATTACATGGAGAAACTTTCTAACCTTGATTATCTGAAGAATTATCCAATAAGTTTTTTTTCAAATATGCTGGCTATCGAACTCGAAAATTCCTTCAAAGAACAGCTGGAAGCCAAAAAATACATTGAAGAATTAATCAGGAGGAAAGAAAATGAATAAGCGCATTCTCATTCTTGGTTCCCACGGAATGTTGGGACAAGACCTTGTCAAAGTTTTTGAGGCCGACCAGAATTGGGAAGTTTTTGCTTATGATCGGGATGAGGTTGATATCACGTCTGAAGAAAGTTTGCGCAAAAAAATTGAAGAAGTTGAGCCGGCGGCGATCGTGAACGCAACCGGATACAACGCGGTTGACAAGTGTGAGACAGATGAAATAGAGTACGAACTCGCCAAAAAAATAAACGGCTCTGGGCCGGGGATTTTGGCGAAAATCGCAAAAGAAAAGGGTGTCCCGATGGTTCATTATTCGACGGATTATGTTTTTGACGGGGAAAAAGGGGAATACAGTGAGAACGACAAGCCTTCTCCGATCAGCAACTACGGCAGATCAAAAATGCTGGGCGAAGAAGAGATTCAAAAAAATACCGATAAATTTTATCTCCTCCGCACGTCAAAATTATTCGGCAAGCCCGGCAGTTCCGCGATGTCCAAGCGCAGTTTTTTTGACACGATGATTGAGCTTTCCAAAGATAACAGCCTTCTCAAAATTGTGGATGAGGAAAAAAGCTGTTTCACCTACACGCCGGATTTGGCTCTTGAGACGAAGAAAATAATCGAAGAGCAAATTCCGTTTGGGATTTACCACGTGATAAATGAAGGTCCTTGCACGTGGTACGAAGCGGCGGTCGAGTTGTTTAAAATGATAAAGATAAGCGTTGAAGCTGTCCCTGTCTCGTCGTCTGAATTTCCTCGTCCGGCCAAAAGACCGAAATCGTCGGTGCTGCTGAACACGAAATTGAAGCCGCTGCGAAATTACACAGAGGCGCTGAAAGAATATATCTTTACGAATTACGAATCAATTACGAATATACGAATGAATTAACATGTATTTTCACGGTTGCGCATTAATTCGTATATTCGTACAAAATTCGTAATTCGTAAAAAAGCTTTATGAAAAAACAAATGAAGGGAATAATTCTTGCCGGAGGAACCGCGACGAGATTATTTCCCCTGACGCACACAACTTCAAAACAGCTTTTGCCGGTCTACGACAAGCAGATGATTTTCTATCCGCTCAACACGTTGGTGAAAGCCGGCATCAAAGACGTTCTCATTATTATCGCGCCGCGTGACGCGGGACAGTTCCTGAATCTTCTGGGGCCCATTTTTGACCGCCATGAAGTTCGCCTCGAATTCAAAGTGCAAAGCGCGCCGAGGGGCCTCGCGGAGGCATTTGTGCTCGGTGAAAATTTTATTGACAATGACAATGTGACTATGATTCTCGGTGACAATATATTTGAGGATGATTTTTCAGAGATTATAAAAAATTTCCAGTCCGGCGGACACGTTTTTGCTAAAAAGGTTCCCGACCCGGAGAGGTATGGAATTGTAGAATTCGATAAATCCGGAAAAGCCGTCCGGATTGTTGAAAAACCCAAAAAGTGGATCAGCGACTATGCCATTCCGGGTCTTTATATTTTCGATCACCGGGTTTGCGAGGTGGCCAAAAAATCAAAACCTTCGGATCGGGGAGAAATCGAAATAACCGATCTCATGAATTTCTATCTCAAAAAGAGCGAACTCCAGGTGAGTCAGGTCGAAGGCGAATGGCTGGACGCGGGAACGTTCGACACGCTTCTTGAGGCCAGTCGGATTGTAAAGGAAAAAAATTTGTACGAAAACTTCGACCCGAAAATCGAAGCAGCGATCGCGGAATTTAACGAAGAACAAAAAGTGCTTGCCAAAAAGCAATTGCAGTGATATAAGGATAGATTAATATTATCATTGAAATGTCTAATTTATGCCTAAAAAAGCTAAAAAATCGCTAGTGAGAAAAGCCATTCTTCCCGTAGCCGGCTATGGGACGAGGCTTCTGCCGGCAACCAAGGCTCAACCTAAAGAGATGCTCTCTGTAGTTGACAAGCCAGCTATTCAATACTTAGTTGAAGAAGCTGTTGAGGCGGGAATCGAGGAAATAATTTTCGTTACTGGCCGCGGAAAGCATTCCATTGAAGATCACTTCGATCACTCATTTGAACTTGAATACAATCTCGTTGAAAAAAACAAACATCATCTTCTGGAGGAAGTGAGAAAAATTTCTACGCTGGCCAAATTTACTTATGTTCGTCAGCCAATGCCGCTTGGCGACGGGCACGCGATTGTCTGTGCGAGCCACATTGTTGGGGATGAACCGGTTTTGGTTATGTTCGGAGATTCTCTTTATGATTACAAAAAAAATAACTCGCCTGCAAAACAACTAATTGAAGTTTATGAAAAATACCAGGACGCGGTGGTTGGATTAAGCCCTTTGGATTGGGAAGAAGTTGTGAAATTTGGTGTGATTGACGGGACTGAAGTGGGAAAAGGAATTTATGAAATAAAGAAGTTTATTGAAAAACCAAAACAAGGAGAAGCTCCAACAAATCTCGTAGCTGTTGGCAAATATATTGTTACTCCCGAAGTGCTTGAGATACTAAAGAATATGGAACAGGGCAAGTCTGGAGAAATAAGATTGGCCGATGCCTTTGACGTGATGCTTTCGAGAAATAGGCCTCTTTACGGGTATAAAATTAAAGGTGACTGGCTCGATACAGGAGACAAATTCAATTTCCTGAAAGCCACGATTGTTTTGGCGCTCAAACATCCGGAAGTGAAAGACAAGATAAGAGACTATCTGAAAAATCTGAAAATTTAAGTTGTAATTCAAATGAAAATCGCCATCAACGCAGCCGATCTTGATCACCAGCGGATCGACGGCACGCGAATCTATATTCAGAGTCTGCTTAAAAATTTTGGTTCTCTTGACAAGGAGAGCCAATTTTTGATTTATCACAAAGGCGAATTCAATCCGGAACTCGCTTTTCCGGTTTTTGAAAATTATATGATCCGGAAACTCCCGTTTCCCTTCTGGTGGACGCAGACCCGGTTCGCTTGGGAAATTTTTCGCGAAAAACCGGACGCGCTTTGGATGCCAATGCATTCTTTGCCCTGCCTTCGCTCAAAAAAAACGAAAACCTTCGTCACAATTCACGACCTAGCCTTTAAATTCTTCCCGCAGTTTTTTCCAAAAAGAGATCTACGCCGCTTGAATTTCTTTACCGACTATGCTGTCAAAAACGCTGACCGCCTCATCGCCGTTTCAAATTCAACAAAGAATGATCTCTTGAAAATTTATCCAAATTTGCGCGAGGAAAAAATAAAAGTAATCTATCACGGATATGATAAAGAATTATTTAACAAGAATACTTCACCAGACGAAATAAAAAAGATAAATTCAAAATTTAAAATGGCCACGCCACCCCTTTTGCCTGGGGCAAAAGCCTACCAAAATTCAAAATTCATACTCTACGTCGGTGCCATTCAGCCCCGCAAAAATATCGAGACTCTTGTCGAAGCTTATAAGATTGTTAAAAAAGAAAATGGTTTAGGAGATTTAAAACTGGTCATCGCTGGTGATCTTGGCTGGCTCTATGAGCCAATTTTAAAAAAAATAAAATCCACCGAAGGCGTAATATATGCCGGGAGATTCAAAACGGAAGATCTGCCAGCCCTCCTTCGGGGGGCGCAAGTTTTCGTTTTACCCTCTCTTTATGAAGGATTTGGTCTTCCGGTTCTCGAAGCGATGGCCTGTGGAACGCCGGTAATCGTAGCTGACAATTCGAGTATTGCGGAAGTTGCAGGAGAGGCAGGATTGCTTTTTGACGCTTATTCAAGCCAAAATTTGGCCGGATCTTTGAAAAAAATCCTCGAAAATGATAAACTGCGGTATGATCTTCGGAAGAAAGGACTGGAGCGGGTGAAAAGTTTCAGTTGGGAAAAGTGTGCGAGGGAGACGTTGGAGTGGCTGATAAAATGGTAATTAGGATTATGTCATCCCGAGTGAAGTCCCGATTTATCGGGACGGAATCGAGGGATCTTCGTGCATTAGCAATTGCTAGTCATTTGCTTTCTTACGTAGATTCCTCCGCTCGCTACGCTCGGTCGGAATGACAGAAGTGCAATGAAAAAAAATGTGATATTGATATTAGCTATTTTCGGATTTGTTCTCGTATCAACATGTTCTTTTGCTTCCAAGAAAACAAAGTGGCAGGCGATGCTTGAGCGGAACGGCGTGCCGTCGGTCTATTGGCAAAAGTATCTTCCCAAAGTAAGCCGCGGGGAATACCGCAAGGCGGTCAAAAAATATCAGAGAGACCAAAACGCGGGCAATACTTCGGGAAGCGAAAACGGCGGGGAGATAAAAATAATTGAGGGAAAATATTCTCTTCCGGCCAGTTCCGGAAAAATCGCCCGCGAACAGCATCTCTGGCTCAAAAAGAATCAATCCGCCTCGAGTCATTATAAAATGACCGACACGTCCGATTCCTGCCAGAACGGCATGGCCGGCGGCTACGGCGCTTTCGGTCCGCTCGACAAGGACGACAAGGATTACGAAAAGTATTACGTGAACATGCGCTGGGGATACGCGGACTGGATTGAGCCGGAGTCGGAATTAGATAAAGAAATTGACAAGAACAGCAAATCGCTTACGCTGGAAAACGCGGATGAGCTTGCCCGCTCGGGGTACGTGAAAATCGGGGATGAATATATCCGTTATTCGTCAAAAAGCAAAAATAAGCTGAAAAGTTTGAAACGCGGTTACAAAAGCTCCAAATCGTCACACGACAAAAATGATCGCGTGAGGCAAATGTACCGCTATAAAGGCGGCCAGTGGGAGCGGGTGACTCGGGCGCTCAACGCGGATTC
>PFVO01000010.1 GCA_002790655.1 Candidatus Moranbacteria bacterium CG_4_9_14_3_um_filter_44_28
CCCGTGATTTCCAGGATGAAAACCTGGCGTCCTAGGCCGGGCTAGACGAACGCGGCATATTAAAAAAACAGCAACTACAGCGATAATCATAACGAAAATAGGAGAATTAGTCAATAATATTTGCTTTTTTCCCGCCCGAAATGCTAGAATTCAGAACTGATTAATTCATCTTTATGCCCAAAAACGATACCGAAGTCTCACAACCGATAAAAGATTTTCTCAAGGTTTTTCAGGAAGAAACAGCCAAGTTCGAAGAAATTTCCGAAGAAAAAAAGGAAGAAAAAATAGAAACTGAAGAAGCAAGCGAGAGCATAGCTCTTTTTTATGAGAAAATCCGCCGGCTTATTGAATACAAGGACGACCACCTCATCAAAAGAAGCGCTATTCAAAGAATCCTCAAGCGCAATCTCATCATTGAATGGCGCCAGAGCGATTTCACCGGGCAATTTATAAACGAACTCGTTATGGCCGGCTACCTGAACCGCGAGCAAGCCGGCGATGAAGCAAAATCCGAAGTCGCACGAATTATCGGGAAGTATCAGGCTCTTTTCAAAAATCTTTACAACATTGAGCTCCGCCGCTGGCTGGTTGGAGTGGCTTCCTGCGAAATCGAGGAAATCCTTTTCCCTCAACCGGTGAAAAAGGCGCTGGTAAGAGCGTTGTTTCAATCACTGGAAAATAAAATCGTCGTCCAAAATGAACCCCGCACCACAGAAAGCCGCGGGGAGAGGGCTGTGGTGCGGGGTGAAAATGATTCCACCGACCGGGAAATTCAAATCTATCTGGCCAGTCTCCGCTCTCTCGTGAAAGTGGACAACGTCACGCTTGGTTTTGTTCTTCTCAAGATTTATCTCCCGGAATGGTTCCAAAAAAATACAAAGAAAAAATCTTATTCGACAAGAGAACTTTTTTTGCTGAAAAAGAAGATTGAAAAGAAACTCGCGTCCCCTCTTATGTTTCGGATCGCCGTTGCCATAAAGAGAACAGCTTTGTATTTCAACATCTTCTATGAAACTACATTGAGAAATGCCGGAAAAGCTGGAGCGATCACCGAGGATCCGGAAGCGCTTCGCTTTGCGGTTCAGCTGACTTGCGGCCAAATTTATGATCAAGAAATGAAAAGATTTAAAAAGCGGGTCAGGCGCAGTCTGGCGTTTCTTGTCATCACCAAAGTGCTTTTGGCGATTTTCCTGGAATATCCTTACGCAAAATACGTTCTGGGCAACGTCGTCTGGCTTCCGATTTATATCAATCTTCTCTTTCCCCCGCTTTTCCTTGTCCTTCTTTCCGCGACTGTGTCAAAGCCCGATTCCAAAAATTCGGCTCTCATTGCCGAGGGTGTCGAAGGCGCAGTTTACAACAGCGGAAAAAACAAAGAAAAAATAATCGTCAAGACCAGCTTGCCCCGCACCACAGCGTCAGGCTGGCAGATGTGGCTTCCTGTGATGCGGGGTGAGAAAAAAAGTTTCTCGGCAATTTTCCTGGATTTGTTTTTCTTTTTGACTTTTGGGCTGTCATTCGGGCTGGCTGTCTGGGTTTTGCATTTTTTGAAGTTTGATTTGCCGGCCATTCTGATATTTCTTTTTCTCGCGAGCGTCGTGAGTTTCTTCAGCGCTTTGGTCCGCCAGCCGATTCGCGATTTGGCTGTGATGAAAGAAAGAGAGGGATTGATCACCACTCTTCTCGATACTCTCTTTTTGCCATTTGTGCGCATCGGAAAATGGATGACGGAAAACTTTTCCAAAGTCAACATTTTTCTTTTTATTTTCGACGTTTTCATTGAAGCCCCTTTCAAGGTTTTCGTCCGCTTCGTCCAAAATTGGGCGGGATTCATTCGAAAGAAAAAAGAGGAAATGATATAATATGAGCGACTATGTTCCCAATGACCAATTTGGAGAAAATTTTCAAACAACGCTGGGATTATCTGATTTTGCTTTTCATAGTTGCGTTAGCCGCCGCCATCCGCCTCTATCATTTCCACGACTGGCTCTATTTCGCCATGGATCAGGCACGGGATGGAATGCTCACTCGCGAGACTTATGAAAACGGCGCTTCGACTCTTCCGCTTCTCGGTCCGCGGGCAGCGGGAACTTTCCTGCGACTCGGGCCGATTTTCTATTACTTCCAATATATTTCAGCAAAAATTTTTCATTCCACCGATCCGGCAGTATTGGCTTATCCGGATTTCCTTTTTTCAGTTCTTTCTATTCCGCTTTTCTTTTTCTTTTTGCGCTTGTACTTTCAAAAAGCAGTTTCACTTCTTGTGACGGCGGTTTGCGCTTTTAGCTTCATTGCCATCCAGTATGGGAGATTCTCCTGGAACCCGAATTCCATTCCTTTTTGGATTCTGCTCGTGTTTTTTGCTCTTCTCAAATTTTCCCGCTCCAAGGATGGCAAGCAAAAATATGCATGGCTTGCAGTAATGGCAGTTGCTTGGAGCGTTGTCAGCCAGCTTCACTTTCTGGTTTTTGTGACTATTCCGATCCTCGTCGTCGTTTTTCTTGCCTGGAACAGGAATATAAAAAAAACGGGACTCAAGGGTGCGCTCCTCGTGCTTCTCATCCTTCTTCTTTTCTATCTTCCGGTGATTCTAAGCGACCTGAAAACCGGCGGAGATAACGTGAAGCAGTTCGTTTTCGCTCTCAAAAACAAACCGCAGGCGGATTATTCTTGGCCGCAGAAATTTTTCCAGAATTTCATAAACCACGGGAATTATTATACGCTTTATCCGACTTCCTATATCAGCCGGACAGGGAAAACATCCATGCTGGCTGGCCTTATATTGATTTTTGCCACTCTTCTCAAGATGTTCTGGATGTTCTGGGAAGAAAAAAATGAAAGCCGTAAAGCCTTTCTTCGCCTGATTTTCATCTGGTTTTTCGGATTTTTTCTGCTTCTCGTTCCATTTGCCTTTCAAATCCGTCCCCGTTTCTTTTTCCCGGTTTTCTTTTTGCCGTTTGTGTTTTTTGCTTTCTGGTTTGAATGGCTCTTAAACTGGAAAAAGGGAAAGTATCTCGGCTGGGCACTTGCGGCAGTTGTATTTTTGGCAGTTTTAACTCTCAATTCAGAAGCGACTTTCAGCTGGTACAAAAGCCTTGCCGAAGAAAAAGATCCCGAACCGTGGCTGGGACGGATGCTGGTTATTCAGCAGTTTCATAACGTGAAGGTTTCACAGCTCAAGAAGTTATCGGAGTACTTGCGTAAAAGAAGCGCCGAAGAAGGAAAAATTTTTGAAATTCACGGAATCATGACTTATCGCGTTCCGGTTCAGTATTTTCTGGAAGCCGATCCGCCGGTTGATTACGGCCTCATCACCAAAAGCGACAAGGACTCGTCAAAACTTTATTTCGCGATGACTTCCGACAAAGACGGCTACGGCGCGGTTCCCGCCGACATCCGGGCCAAATTCAATCTGGTTGCGACTCATTCCTTCAGTTATCGCCTGAAGCTGTATGAACTGGAACTCAAGGAAATCCAGCCGGAATATAAAAAAGAGAAGAAATCAGACAGCGGGAGCAGTGAAGAAAAGAAACCAAGACCGAAGAGAAAGGAGAGGGTGAATTGGGAAGACTTATAAATTTAAACTTTGAAATTTGACAATGAACTCTGAAAAAAAATATAAAGATGAATCCTTTTTCTTTAGAGGTGATAATAATATCGGTATCCTTCTTCTCCACGGCTGGACTTCTCCTCCCGACGAGATGCGGCCGCTCGCGAAATATCTCAATTCTTTCGGCTACACTGTTTCGGCGCCGCTCCTCACCGGACACGGCACCCGACCCGAGAATTTAAGGGGTATTACCTGGCACGATTGGCTTCGCGATAGCCGCAAGGCTCTCAAGAAACTAAAAAAGTACGCGGATAAGATTTTTGTCGGCGGGATTTCAATGGGCGGAAATCTGGCCATGTTTTTTTCAGAGGATGAAAATGTTTCCGGAATTATTGCTATGGGTCCCTCGGTCAGATATAAATTCCATAATTTGGCGAAACTCTCCATTTTTTTGATGGGGCTTACGAAAACCTACCGGAAAAAATATCATCCGCCCTGGGTTCGCAAAAAAATGGGGAAGCGGAAAGTATATCCGTATTACCCAATCGAAAGCGCCAAAACCGTCGTTGAACTTGCCGAGGAAACAAGAAAATTTCTCCCCAGAATAGAAAAACCGATTCTCATTATGCAGTCAACGACCGATCATATGGTTTCCAAAAAATCACCGAGGATTATTTTCGAAAACGTAAAGTCAAAGATAAAAGAAATTTTTTGGGTGGAGAATGTGTATCATGTGTTTGTGCGGGAGCCAAAGGTGTGGGAGAAAATATATAACTTTATTGCGAAAGTCGTTTTCTAAGAAATTTATGAAAATCGCCATTTTCACCAACAACTACCTCCCTAATCCCTACGGCGTTTCGGGTTCCGTCGAGAGTTTTCGAAAAGAATTTGAGAAATTGGACCACGAAGTTTTTATTTTCGCTCCGCGCTGGAAAGGATATAAGGACGAAAACCAAAACGTTTTTTGCTATCCGTCGCTTGATATTGAGATAAAAATAAAATTTCCGCTGGCGATTCCATATTCCCAAAAAATTTCTAAAATATTAAAAAATCTCAATCTCGACATCATTCATTCCCAGCATCCGAATCTTCTCGGAAGCGCGGCGGCCAAGTGGGCGAAGAAAAAAAACATTCCCCTTGTTTTCACCTGGCACACGCTCTATGACCAATACGCCCATTTCATCCCTTTCGTCCCGCAACGTCTTGCCGCCTGGTGGGCGATCCGAAATGCCAGAAATTATGCCAACCGGTGCGACGCAGTAGTTACTCCCACGGAATCGGTGATTGAGATTATCAAAAAATGGGGAGTGACGAATGAGAATATTTATTCCGTGCCAACGGGAGTGGAAGAGGAACAATTTGCTGATCCGGATCGCAGGCAAATAAGGGAGAAATATGATGTTCAAGACGACGAAACTCTTCTGGTCTTGATTTCAAGACTAACTGCGGAGAAAAACGTTGAACTTTTAGTAAATGCCGCAATAGGAGTATTGCAAAGAAATAATCGCGTGAAATTTATGATATGCGGCGATGGATACCTAAAGGGCAAATTGAAAGACATAGTTTTGAAAGAGAAGCTGGGAAATAGGATTATATTTGTCGGGGTTGTCCCGTCTGAAGAGAAAAAGAATTATTACGCCGCCGGAGATATTTTCGTTTACGCTTCAAAGTCGGAAACACAGGGGATGATTCTCACCGAGGCGATGTATTCCGGGCTTCCCATTGTGGCAGTACGGGCAACGGGTGTGCGAGACATCGTCGAGAATGGCAAAACCGGATTTCTGGTTTCGGAAAACAAACAGGAATTTCAAGAGATGGTTGAGAAATTGATAAGCGATTCAGTTTTGAGAAAAGATTTTTCCGAAAATGCAAAGAAAATCGCACGGGAAAAATATACGTCTTCAGTTTGCGCCAAAAAAATGCTGGAAATTTACGAAAAGCTAAGCTTTAAAAGAAGTGAGCGGCAGCTCGCTTCAAGAAAAGCTTAGCTTTGGAAAAAATGCGAAAAGTTCTTCCCCGAAAATTCTATTCCCGGAATACTCTGAAAGTTGCCCGAGACCTTCTTGGCTGTTTTTTAATCCGCGAATGCCGCGGAAAAATCTGGCGCGCGATGATCACCGAAACCGAAGCCTATCGCGGCGAAGACGATTTGGCCTGCCACGCTTCGCGCGGAAAAACTTCCAGAACGGAAGTGATGTACGGTGAGCCGGGACACACCTATGTCTATATGATTTACGGAATGTATTATTGCCTGAATATAGTGACCGAGCAAAAAGATTTCCCCGCAGCGGTTTTAATTCGGGGTGTGAAAATCATATCCTCCTCCCCTGCCCGAGGGGAGGAGTTAGAGGAGGGGTGGGAGCTAAACGGCCCCGGAAAACTCTGCAAATTTTTGCATATTGACCGAAAACTCAACAAATGGGATCTTACAAAAGGCAAAAAACTTTGGATCGAAAAACCCACCCAAAATCCCGCCAAGCGGGATATCGTGGCGGGCAGGAGAATTGGCATCGACTACGCCCAACACTGCCGGGAATATTTGTGGAGATTTCAAATTGACTACCAAGACTAAGTCTTAGGATAGTCCTAAGACTTAGTCTTTTTTAGGGCTTATACAAGGTATATTTATCCATTTGTTTCACAAGGCCGGCCAATCATTGACAAGCCTGTTTTTTTATTATTTTCAAAATTTTTTTGTTTTGTCATCCCGAGCGGAATTCCGCTTTAGCGGGATGAAGTCGAGGGATCTTTATGAATTACTTAATGGATAATCATTTATTATAATCCGGTAGATTCCTCTACTCGCTACGCTCGGTCGGAATGACAATTGTAAAGTTTTTTATTCCAAATGCACTTCCTTATTCATTCTCTCCAAAACTTCTTTCAGCAACGGGAATTTTTCCAGTTTCGGGTCGAACTCGAAGAGACTTTGGGCTTCAATTCTAGCTTGTTGAATGAGTTTCACGTCTGACAAATGCTGCATGGCCGCGTCGGCGATTCCGGACTGACGCGTGCCGATGAATTGACCCGGGCCACGGATTTCGAGGTCATATTCGGCAAGTTTGAAGCCGTCTTCGGATTCGAGAAGGGCTTTTAATCGTTTTTTAGTGTTCGCCGATGAAGAATCGGTGAATAAAAAGCAATGCGATTGCTTTTCGCTTCGCCCGACCCGGCCGCGAAACTGGTGAAGTTGGGCCAAACCAAATCTTTCCGAACCCTCAATAACCATAATCGTCGCGTTGGGGACATCCACGCCGACCTCGATGACGGACGTGGAAACTAAAATATTGTATTTTTTATCCTTAAAATCTTTCATTACTTTCTCTTTATCCTTCGGTTTCATTCGACCGTGGAGAAGGCCGATTTTCAAATCGGGAAAAATATCACTTGATAATCTTTCGTGTTCTTCCGTCGCGGCTTTACCCGAAATTTTTTCCGATTCCTCAATGAGAGGGAAAATGAAAAAAGCTTGCCGGCCGTTTTTTATTTCAGCGCGGATGAAATCATATACTTTTTCGCGATTAGCAGGAGTAATTATCTCGGTAATAATTTTTTTCCGCCCTTTGGGGAGTTCATCCAAGATTGAAAGATCCAGATTTCCATAAAAAGCTAAAGCTAGAGTTCTTGGAATGGGAGTGGCAGTCATTGATAATAAATGCGGCACGGAATTCTTTAGGTTATCTTTTAGATTAGCGGCCGCTTTCTGGAGCCTCGCGCGTTGCTCGACGCCAAAGCGGTGCTGTTCGTCAATGACCACAAGCGCAAGATTTTTGAATTCCACCGATTCCTGAATGAGAGCGTGTGTTCCAATAAGAATTTTTATTTCCCCCCGCCCAACTTTCCCGAGAAAGTTGCGGCGAGTATTTTTCTTCCACACAGTCCGGCATTGGCTGTTGGTCAAAATGCCGACTTTTTGGGAAAAATTTTTGAATATTTTTTTGAAAGTTTCAAAATGCTGGATTGCCAACACTTCCGTCGGCGCCATAATGGCCGTCTGGTATCCGGCCATCATCGTCTCGAGCGCGGCAATGGCCGCCACAACCGTTTTTCCGGAGCCGACGTCGCCTTCAAAAAGACGGTTCATCGGATGCGGTTTCTCAATATCCTTCAAGATCTGAAAAGCGGACTTTTTTTGCGCGTCGGTCAGTTTGAACGAGAGATAACCAACAAAATCTTTGATTAGTTTTTCATTGAAAGGTATTTCTATCGCCCGGCTTTGCTCCCAGTCCTTTCTTGCCCGCACCGAAACAAGCTGAATGAGAAACATTTCTTCAAGGGCTACTCGTTTTTGAGCCTCTTTTATTTTTTCAAAACATGACGGAAAATGAAGCTCTCTAACAGCTTCTTTGACACCGATTAATTCTTGCCTTTTGAGAATGGCGTTGGGAATAATTTCCGGAATTTCGTTTAGGTATTTGCCAAGAAGCTGGCTTATTTTCCATCTTATCCATCTGGAGGTTACGCCTCTTGTTTCCGGATAAACGGGAACAATGCGCCCAGTATTGGTCGGGACGCGCTTGGCCAGCTCATAAGCCGGGTTTGACAAATACAGCCCCTTGTTGTCCCAGTTGACTTTCCCGCTTAGGCGGACCCGGAAGTCCTTTTTTATATTTTGCAATATAAACGGCTGATTGAACCAAACAACTCGAATTAATCCGGACTTGTCCTGCACGGCTGCTTCGGTGATTGTCATTCTTCTTTTCCAGGTACGGATATTTTGAATGTCGATTATTTTTCCTTCAACGGTCGCGGTCTGGTCGGGCTTCAAATCGGCTATCTTCGAGAGTTTGGAAAAATCGTCGTAGCGATGCGGGAAGAAATACAAAAAATCCCGAACCGTTCTCACCCCAAGCCGTTCGAGTTTTTTCAAATATTTTTTTTCGACAAAAGATACGTTTCGGAGAGGAATTTGAAGATTGTTTGTCATGGACGCGCCCTGAAAGATTCGAACTCTCAACCTCCTGGTCCGAAGCCAGGCGCTCTATCCATTGAGCTAAGGGCGCAAACACCCGGATAACCTAGCAAAAAAACAAAAACTGGTCAATGTATACAAAATATCATCCCGCGAAGCGGGATACCAAAATTTTTAATTTTTAATTTTTGTTAGAATCCTTCCGGGAAAAACAAATCCCGGCCGCTGTATTTTTCCCCGCTTTGCAATCTCTCTTCCTTGATCTTCAGAAGATTGACGGCCTTTTCATAACTTTCTTTGTCAAAAGAAAAAACGGATTGTTCTTGAATATAGCTTTGTTTTTTCTCTTCGCTCCAACTGGCTTTGATTATATACTTGTTCCAGACCCAAAAAGCGTAAACCGAGGCGGAAATCAGCGCGGCAAAATAAAGCCAGCGCAGAGCATATTTTCCAATCGTTTTGGAAATTTCTATTATTTTGTTTTTCGCGTTATTTTGTCCCACGGCTGTATATGATAACCAATAAACTGAATTTCACGGTCTTGTCCTGGGCTTGAGAACCACCGCCTGCTGTTTGAGTACCGGCTGACAGAGCGCCTGTTCCCGAGCTGCCTGTCTGGCTGCTAACTTTTCCCGCTGAAAGATCGAGCGTCAAAACCCTCACGAAATACGGCAGATTTTCCATCCCCTCAAGAAAATTCATAATCGAGGAAAAGGACCCGGTGACTTCAAGATTAAAGGCCGGATGAACTTTGAGCTTGGAAATTTCATCGGCCTTGGCAGATTCGCCGGACTGGTCTTTGTTTTCAGAATTTGGTTTCTTTTTCACTCCCTCTTCTTCATCCGCCGCGGCATTGCCCGGTTTTGGCTTTAATTGATCCAATTTAACTTTGTTTAGATCGGCCGCTTCCACTTTAATCTGGCAGGAAGTATCGCTGGCTGCTTTTTCAAGAGCGCGGAAAAACGGCACCGCTTCGTTTTTCTCCAAAAACACGGCTTCCATTTTTTCTCTTTGATCTTCGATACCGGCCAGCTCCTTTTTGAGCTTGAATATTTTGTCGCCTTTTTCCTGGCGAATGAAAGAATCAAGTTTTTCCTTTTGAACCGCTTCGGCTGTTTCCCTTATTTTCGGAATTTGGACAAAGAAAATAAGCCAGACCAAACCCAGCGTTACAATACTGACGAACAAAACTGCAAGAATCAATTTTCTGTCTATCTTTTTCATCATCTTTTAGGGTTGATTTAGATATTTTTTATCCAAGTCTGCTTCCACCTCAAAATTGAAATCCTTTGGCGAGACAACGTTGGAGACCGGCGATGTTAGATTTTTGAACCCCTCTGTTTTGAGTTTTTCCTGAAACTCCAAAAAGGCTTCCCGGGTTTTGGAAAATCCGGCTATTTTCATATGCTCCTTTTCAACATGAATCAGTGTCAGCTTAATCCCTGCCGGAGCCGCTTGAGTGATCTGCAAAAATACTTTTGACCAGCGCGGGGTTTCCCCGGAGATTTTGTTTATTTTCTGGGAAAGGGAGTTGATATTTACCAAAAAACTCTCCGCTTGTTCTGATTCTTTGCTAAAATTTTGCCGGCGGCTTTGGGAATCATCCCTGGCCAGTTTATAATCCGCGTTAAGTGTTATTTGAGTGATAATAAGGATGCTTAACAGGACGACCAAAGCGAAAAAAATTGAAAAGCCAAAGCGCAAAATCGCGCCGATTTTTTGCTCGAGCATTCTTTCTTTTTTTTGCTCGTCGGGAATGATATTTATGTTAATTTTCATAAGCAATCGTTTGCCTTCATTGCTAGACCCACCGCCGTCGCAAACGGGCAAATGTCCCGGACGACTTCGGCGGGCAAATCCTTGGAAATCCCCAGCCCCTTTGCCGGGCTGCCAAGAATCACTTGTCCTTTGATTCTCTTCGAAAGATAATCGGCCATATATCTCAAAAGCGATCCTCCGCCCGAGAGAATAATACTCTCCACTTGGCTGTTTGGATCAATAGAATCCGCATAAAACACCAATGATTTTTCAATTTCACGAGCCAAATTTTCAAGAAGCGGGTTATAGATGTTATAAAGCATGTCGTCTTTTTGCATTTTCCCGAGGCCGTATTTCGCCTTAAGCTCTTCTGCTTTTTCCCAACTCACTCCTAGCCCCTTTTGGAGCGCGTCGGTAAAGGTTTTGCCGCTTACCGGCAGGCTCGAGGTAAAATAAGGAATTTGATTCCTGCAAACAGATACACTCGTTACATCCGCTCCGACATCAACAATAAGGGTTGTCTTGACTTCCTGTTCCGAAGTCAAACTTCTTATCGTAGCGATTACGTCCACTTCCGCCGCCAAAGGAAAAAGTTTTGCTAATCTCATGGATTCATAGTATCCATCAGCTATTTCTTTGGGAACCGCCACAACCAAGACTTCTTCGTTTTTTTCTTTGGATTCGATCACTTGCCAGTCCAAATAAACTTTGTCGGCGGAAACCGGAATATTGGCTTCCGTTTCCCACTTGACGGCTTCAACGGCTTCCTCTCTGGTCATCTTTGGAATCTGAATCGTGCGGATAAAGGACTTCGACTCGGGAATGGAAAAAACAACAAATTTTGATTTGATTGGCCTGGGCTTTGCCGAAGCCAAAAGTCCGCCGATTTCATTCGCCAGTTCCTGCTTATTCACAACCTGCCCATCCTGTATGATGCCTTTTTTCATCTGCCTTGCCGCGCAGGAGACAACTTCGGCGCCCTTTCGGGTTTTTTTGAGCATGATTGCCTTGAGCGAGCTGTCCTCAATCTCAAGCCCGAATCCATTCGGCCTGATCCCCAATAAATTGTACAATAATAAACTCATCTCGTCCGCAATGATCAATGATCAATAATCAATGATCAAAAAATTATTTTATAAAATTATTGTTCTTTGTTCACTGTTTACTAATCACTGAAAATCACAGTTCCTGCCACAGATCAATCTGATATTTATCCCCAGTCGGAAAAAACGGCGGCGGCCAGTAAATCAAATTGTTGTCGAAAGTGATGTTTCGCGTTTCATAGCCCGAAACCCGCTGGCCGGTTTGAGTATTAATCCAGGAGAATCCGTATCTTTGCTTGGTGACAATCGCCCCATAAACGGTTATCGTGTCCCGCAGATAATATTCCGGCGGAGAACTATAGTAATCTCTTCCTACTCTTCCACGCCGCGCCAAGAGCGCCGCGTCAATTTCCAAGTCATTTTCACTATAAAGACCGACAGTCACGTTGTCCTGCGCGAGGAGTCCCAAAATGTCACGGCCATCCTTATTAGTATAAAGTATATCGTTGTTAATATAAATATCCTTGTCATGCCCCGGCGGCTCCGGCTCTCCCGGATTTTCCATCAGATCCGCCGCCACCACTGACAGATGTTCGCTGTCAATGCGCCCCTCAACCCAGGCGTGATTTTCCACGAAAATCAAGCCGCTATCCGGAACGTCATATGTAACCGCCGGCGTGGTCTCCTGGAGAATGCGATAGCTTCCTGTGCCATAGCTGGTTACCATTGAAACGGAAATTGTGTCATTACCTTCGCCCGCCTGGGGATTGAAAATGAGATGGTAACCGTCTACTGCTTTGTTATTAACGGTGATTTCGCGCCAGCTGCAACTTCCTCCGCCGCAATACCAGTCTCTTACTGTGCCACTCACTTTATCCTGCCCAAGATATAATCCGCCGTCCTCCGGCCCGGAATAATCTTTGGCCAGATTCAGATTGGCAATTACCGCAGAAAAGTTTTGCTCCGGAACCGGAAAACGTTTGCCGGCCAGAAATCTCTCGGATTCAGGAGGATTGTTGGTCCACACGCCGTCATGCCAGCCCCGCACGTCCTGATCCTGAATCCAGTATGTTTCCGGCCAGGCAGTCACCAGATGGTGCGCAACACCGTCGAATTGAACCCCGCCGTTAGAATGAACCTGGCCGTAAACCTCGGTTCCCGCGCCGAAGCGTATATTGCTGTCCGCAAGAACCACATATTCGCACCAGGCTGGTTTCCTGAAACGGACTTGGATTGTCCTTTTTTGATTCGGATTCTTGTTGGTCCAGCCAGTCGATTTGACGGTGATTATCGAAGAGCCGGACGGAGGCTTGGTGACTTCCAGGCTGTATTTCCCGAACGCGCTCACACCGGGATTGGGATAATCCGCCTCGTAAGCGTTATTTGTCCCGACCCCTATCGGTGCGGGAACGCTGTTCCAGAATTGATCCACTTCCCTCGCCGTTTTTCCCTCAATCATATGCGCCAAATACCAGCGGTACCAGTATACTCCGGCTTCCGCGGTCTGAAATGCCTGCTCGCGGGTATTCACCCTGCGGCTGTTCTTGTCCTGCGCAACGATAAAAGTAAATAGTCCCAAAAGAACTGTCGCTCCGATGGCGGCGATTATGATGATGAATATGAGAGCAGAGCCTTTGTTGTTTTTGTCCATAATGCGATGCTAATCTGCGAATAAATGCCTGCCCGAAATGCTTTGATTGTTATCGAAGTGATTACAAAATAACAAGCTAATAAGTTTATCGAGGAATAACAAATGTGGACAGAGGCATTTCAAAGCAGGCGGGCTAATCAACGAATCACGAATTTTATTCGCACATTCGCAATTCGTTGATTCGCATTTATTTGCGGATTCGCATCACACCTACCAGTTATCTTTTAAATTTCTCAGCATTACATATGATTCGAGACGAATATTGTTCGGCGCCCGGAACGGATCGATATTGACATACGCGTCAACCTTCACGAGCCTGATATCCGCAACGGGAGAAACCGGAGCCGCTAGCGGATTATTGACCTGATCCGCTGGATAGTCGGTGTTGAAATAGCTGAATATAGGCTGCACGGCGCTATTCACTACAGATTCGGCTATCGTTGTCACCGTTTCATCACCCGCCGGATATGACGGAGGCGTACCGCTGGGATTGCTTATGCCTCTTTTTATCAAATTATTTTCCAGATAATAATGAACTTTTTCCGTGACATTGTCTTTGTCCACATCGGAATAAAAAATAAAATCAAAATCGTCCGCGGATTCTATGGGATATGCTCCCGTGTCGGACTGCCGCATGCCCCGGATATCCTCGATTATGTATTTCAGGCTGTGCTCCACCGCGGCCACCGACATTCCCTGCTCCATCGCGAATCCGTAGTTTTTGTATATCCGGTGCAGAACATAAACCGAACTGAACATCATCAGAATAAAAATGAACATGGCAATGAGCATTTCAACGAGAGTCATGCCACTTTGAGCAAACTTTTCGGCTTTGATTCTCATTAATCTCTGGCTATTTATTATTCCGGGAGCAATTTTATTTCTTTTTGAGTTAGTTGATTGATATCTACCGTTCCGGAATAACTCTGAAATCCGGAAGCGGACACCTCAAGATTGTACTGCCCGGCAGTCAGAGTAACGGGAGGATCAACAACGGGCGGGAAAAAAACTTGTCCTGCTACCCCAGTGACGAGAGTCTGATCAAAACTTGCACCGTCCCAGACGCGGACACTGGCGCCGTTGATTCTTTCACCGGTGGCGTCGTTGAAAACTTTTACTACAAGCGAATCAACGGCGTTGTCAGCTATAATCAGGGTTAGAATCGCATCCTGGTCGGGAACAAGTGAAAACGGCATCAGCGGCGTTTCAGCACCAATCAAAGTAAAGCCAGGCTCGCTGACTGTCAGGGTATAATTTCCGGGCGATGCATCATTCAGCGTATAATTTCCCCCGCTGTCCGTTTCTGAATTAATGTTATGTTTATAAACCGTCTCGGAAACCTGCGGAGGGTCAACAACGGTCTGCCCCAAAATTCTTCCTCCCTCGAGATTGAAATTCACATTTGGGACGATTTGATCGTTTATGTTTTTCGATACGAGACTGATGCTCCCAAGTTTGTCTATAATAATCGCTTTGCTGTTAAGCTCCCCCTCAATGACGGAGCCGTGCAAATCGACCGGCTCATAGGAGGGATTAGTGGGATAAGGCGGCAAAGTTGCGACGGTTTCATACCCACTCTTCGACACGGAAAATTCGTAAGTCTGGTCCCCAACTGGCATACCCGCCAGAAGGATGCTTCCCGTGGAATCAGTTTGGAAATTATCTTCATAGCGCGGATCCAATACGTTGTTTTCTATATGAACACTCGCTCCTTCGATTCCCACTCCCGTGCTGTCAATGGTATTGAAACGCAAAGTGCCTCCTCCCGACTCACTCTCCACGCCGTTGGGAACAATGTTGGATACCAGAACAACTCCTTTCCCCAACTGAATGCCACCCCAGGTCACTTCAACTCGAGCCTCGCGAAAGTCCCTTGAAACTCCATTACTGTCATTTGGAACTACTCCATCTAGGGGATCATCTATGTATCTGATAGTCGTTTGCACATTGAACTTCTGATTGCTTTTCCAGACCGTCTCGTTTTGAGGGAGACTGCCGCTGGGAATTCCCCCTTGCGTTCCAATGTCGGCGTAATTCATGTTGCGGATAATTTCCATTTTTTCATTTGCCAATTCCGTTGCCGCGATTCGGTGCTTCGACTGCGCCAAAGACTTCAAGCCCGCGCTGAAAGAACCATAGATCGATATCGTCACTATGGAAAAAATGAAAACCGCCGCGATAACTTCGAGAATGGAAAACCCTGATTTGGTTTTTGTTTTTGCTTTCATTTAACCGTTACTTCGTAAATCATGCAATAAACGCAACTTGTCTTTTTTTAAAAATATTCGTGGCATTCGCAATTCGTTGATTCGCATCTATTCGCGGATTAGCATCACACCTACATTTGCTCCATCACCGAATACATCGGCAAGATCATCGAGACGGCAAAAAAACCGACGGCCGAGCCAATGATGACCATCAAAACCGGTTCTATGATCGAGGAAAGATTCTTGGTCATCTGGTTGATTTCGCTTTCATAGAATCTCGCCAGATTCAGAAGCACGTCGACCGTTTTTCCTGTTTCCTCCCCTACCTCCATCATCTGGACGGTAAGAACCGGGAAAATCCGGGGATATTTGGCCAGCCCTTCGTGAATCGGTTTTCCTTTCTCGACTTCTTCGCTTATTTGCCAGAGAGCCTTTTTATAGGAATCATTCGTCAGAGTTCTGGAAATGATTTTCAGCGATTCAACAACAGAAACCCCGCTTTTTGTGAGTGAGCTGTAGATACGCACGAAACGCGCGTTATTCACCTTTATCACGACATTTCTTATCACCGGAGTTCTGAAAAAAACGAAGTTAAAAACCTTTTTCCCTATTCTGGACTTGAAGAAAACGACAAGCGCCGCCACGACGAAAATGATGCCAAAAAGAACCAGCCATTGGTGAGTGGACATGAAATCGCTGGCGGCGATAATCATCCGCGTCGAAAATGGAAGGGTTGTCTGGATATCGGAAAAAACCGTCGTCAGTTTGGGGACAACGTACATCATCATGGCAATTCCGACTGCGATCATAACCAAAACAATCACCGCCGGATAATACATCGCCCCTCTCACCCGGCTCAAAAGAGTATGCTCCTTTTCAAGCTGGTTGGCCAGAAGCACCAGAACTTCCTCAAGATTTCCGCCAACTTCTCCGACCCGGACCATATTGACCGACAATTCATCAAAGACCGGGTGTTTTTCGAGGCTATCCGCCAGGCTGTTTCCCATTTTGACATCCCGACCCAACTCTTCCAGGATTCTCCTGAATTTCCTGCTCTTTGACTGATTTGAAATAACTTCAAGCGATTTTGGGAGGGAAAGCCCCGAAGAAAGCATTACCCCCAGATGCTTGGCAAACATCATTTTGTCTTTGAGCGATACACCGGAAAACATCGGGAATTTTGTTTCCTTTTCTTTTTTCTCTTCCTTTTCTGTTATCGCCGTCACAAAGAAACCTTCCGTGCGAAGCGCCTCAACAACCGATCTTTTGTCTTTCCCTTCGATATCTCCGCTTTTTATTTCTCCTTCCGAGCTTTTAGCAATGTAATTGAATGTAGGCACGACAATTATATAAAAATAATTTGATATTAATCTTCTGTTACTCTCAAAATTTCCTCAATTGATGTCACTCCCTGAATAGCTTTTATCATCCCGTCTTCGATCATTTTTATCATTCCTTCTTTTTGGGCTTGCTTTTCTATGTCATCGCTGGTAGCCTGCTTGGCAACCATCTCCGAGATTATCTCCGTCATTTCAAACACTTCGAAGATGCCGATTCTTCCCTTGTATCCCTCTTGGCGGCACCGGGAGCAGCCGCTGGGGCGATAAAAAGAAATCTTTGACCAGTCGCGGCTCCCGGAAATTTCTTTTCCGAGCAAATTGTTTTTGAGCGCCACATCGAAAATTCTTTCCAAATCAATCTGTTGTTTCAAAGAATTGACAAGTTCGTCGTCCAGACTATACGCTTGCCGGCAATCGGAACAAAGCCGCCGTACAAGTCTCTGCGCCATCACCACGTTGACCGTCGAAGCCACCAAAAACGGCTCCGCTCCCATGTCAAGGAGGCGCGGGATAGCTCCCGCCGCGCTGTTGGTGTGAAGCGTCGAAAGAACCAGATGCCCCGTCATTGCCGCATGAATCGCGATATCCATCGTTTCCTCGTCCCGAATCTCACCCACCATTATTATGTCAGGATCCTGGCGAAGAAGCGCCCGCAACCCATGGGAAAAGGTAAGTCCTATCGGCGGATTGACCTGGGTCTGGTTGATCCGGAACATTTTGTATTCAATCGGGTCTTCGACCGTCGAAATATTCACCTGCGGCACGTTCAAAATATCCATAATCGTATAAAGCGTCGTCGTCTTTCCGGATCCGGTCGGGCCGGTCACCAAAATCATTCCATTCGGTTTCTTGATGGCCTGGTGAACCTGCTCGAGCGGCTGTCCCCAAAGACCCATCCCCTCAAGCGTGAGACCCTTTGATGACTCATCAAGAAGACGCATAACGACTTTTTCCCCCGAATAAACCGGGAGGATTGATACGCGAAAAGCTATTCTGCGGTCGTCCTGCTCGATTTTGAAGCGTCCGTCCTGGGGCAGGCGATGCTCATCCAGTTTCAAATTCGAGAGTATCTTTATGCGCGCCACAATGCCGTCGAGTACCGCTTTCGGGAGAGTCATGGCATCGTGAAGCAGACCGTCAATCCGGTAGCGAACTCTGACTTCTTTTTCGTCAGGTTCGATATGAATGTCACTGGCCTCCTGCAGGACGGCGTGTTTTAGGAGCGTGTCAACAATCCGGATTACCGGGAGATCTTGAGCAGCTTTTTCCAAATCTTCCACTCCCGAAACCTGGGCCGTGCTTTTTTCAATAATGTCCCCAAACTCGGCTTTGAGGCTCTGCTCGTACTGCTTGAGCGCGTTCGTGATTCCCTCCTCGGTCGTGATGCAGGGAGCAATCTTAAGGCCTGTTTTTTTCCGGATGAAATCAATTGTCTGCAGATCCTCGGGATTAAGCATCGCCACCTTAAGCTCTCGATTGGTCTTTTTGAAAGCGACAATTTTATATTTTTTCGCAATAGGCTCAGGAATAAGCTGCAGAACCTCTTTAGGAATGATTTCTTTTTCGAGATTTACGAAAGGGATGCCGAGAATGTAGGAATAAAGCTGGCGGATTTGATCGGCGTCCATCAGTTTTTTTTCCACCAAAACATCCCCCAGTTTTTTTCCGGTTTTGCCGCTTTCCTCGACGGCTTGATTTATTACGTCCTCGCTGACAAGGCCGGCATCAAGTATGAAACTTTTTAGACGCTCGTTATCAACATACATAAAGCTGATGATCAGTGATCAATGATCAGTGATCAATAAAAAATGCTGTTCACTGTTCACTGTTCACTGCTCACTGATTACTGCTTCAGGTTTTCCTTCACCTTTTCCAAAACATCCTTGAGGCTAAAGTCTGATTTTACCATAAAGGTTGTCGCGCCAAGATCCAAAGCTTTTTGGACGTTGTCAATTTCCTCCAAATTGGTGAGTATCAGCACCGGGATATTTTTCGTCGCCTCACCTTTTTTGATCGTCTCAAGAATCTCATAACCGTCTTTTTTCGGCAGGATTATGTCAAGCAGAATCAAATCCGGTTTTCCCGCGGCAAGTTTCAGAATTCCTTCCTCGCCGTCAAACGCGGAAGCGACCTGATACCCCGCCTGACCCATAATCTCAACGAGAGCATTCTGAAGAGAACGATCGTCTTCGATAATGAGAATTTTCTTTTTTGGCAAATTGTTCATAATATTATGTTTACAAAATTAAATCGCCGGCAAACTGACATAAAACGTAGAGCCTTTCTCTGCTTCACTCTCGAACCAAACCTCGCCGCTAAAGTGTTTGAGAATTGCCTTAACCAGATAAAGGCCCAGCCCAACGCCTTCAGTTCGATATCTTGATTTATTGTCGCTCCGAAAAAATTTTTCGAAAATTCTGCCATGCTGATAGCGGGGAATACCCACGCCCCAATCCCGAACAACAAAGAGAACTTTTTTCTTTTCCGGGTACAGCTTTATCTCCACTTTTCCGCCATCATAGGAATATTTCACAGCGTTGGAAATGAGATTTTCCATTATGATTTTCATCTTTTTTGGATCGATGTAAATTTGAGGCAGATTAGCGTCGAATTTTTTTATCACTTCAACATCTTTTAATTTTATCAAATGCCTCAAGTCATCAATAATCTCTTCGGCAAGCGGAACGAGATTTATGTTTTCCATATGAAACACGGAGCGCCCCTGATCAATGCGAACCACTTCAAGAAGATCACTGACGAGTTTTAGCATTTTGTCATTTGATTTTTTCACATTCTCAAGAAATATTTTCTGCTTCTCGCTTATTTTGCCATTTGCTTCCGTTTCTAAAATTTCCAAATTCCACCTCACTGCGGAAAGGGGAGTGCAGAGCTGATGGGAAATAATGGAAATAAATTCACTTTTCATAATATTGGCTTCTGCAACTTTTTCGAATCCTCGGACAACAAAATTTCCAACAGTGAAAATTATCATTCCCACTGCCGAAACACTCACTATCGTGACTGTTTCGTTGTCGAACCATTTGGAAACTAAATATGTTCCGAACATAGCCACGATGGTCAAAAAACCCATTGCCAAAAACAAAAAATTCGGGCACTGCCAAAGGCCAAGGTTGTATTTCTTGCACCTCGCGATGAAATTCAAATCATCAAGCAACTTCCAAAACAAGGTTTTTGTTTTTACGACTTAACCCGTAATAATTATACCACAAAACAAAAAATCCCTCTAGCGGGGGATCTCCCGTCAGGGAGACCGCTGATTCAATGCCCGAAAAATCCTCTGGCTATCTTATCTGGAAGCTGGACAAGTGTGATTCCCTTATCTTGGCAAAGTTTTTGAACTTTTTCATCACCCACCGACCCGGAAGTGGAAAAAATAGCTTTAACTCCCGCTTTAATCAGCGTCCCGGGACCGTCTGGGAGCGGGAAAAAGCTGTCACTCGAGGCTACTGCGTCTTGCGTGTTATGCCCGGCGTCTTTGGAGCGCTTGATTGCCAGTTCACAGCACCCCACCCGATCTTGTTGACCGACACCGTTGCCGATGAGTTTTGCGTCTTTAACCAAGGTAATCGTATTTGAATTCGACGTCGCCGAAACCGCCCAAGCCAACAATAAATCCCCCTTATTTCCCCAATTCCCCCAATCCCCCTGATTCCCAAAAACTTTCACTTCCGGATTTGCAAAATCCAAAACAAAAGTATAATTCGGCTGAATCAGAAACCCCCCTCGCACATAGCGAAATCTTTTTTCTCGGTCTAAACTATTTTTACTAATGTCAGCTAAAGCAGAGTTAACTATAAAACGGCACTTGTCTTTTTTGCGCCTTGAAAGCTCGAGAGCTTTTTCCGAAAAGCCGGGTGTTATAATCCCGTCTAATAATCTTCTCTGCCCCCCATCCATTAGGTGAGTTAGTAATGTTTCCGCCTCCTCCTCGCCAAAATCGAAATTGAACATTGCCAGTCCCCCAAAGATCGCCCGCGGATCGCCTTCGACTACTTTTTTAATTACTTCAATTTCATCGTCGCCATAGGCCGCGCCGCAGCAATTGCCATGTTTCACCGCCAGACCATAATATTTCGCGGGGATATTATTCACGTCGAACGCCGTCGCGAGATGAGTTATCGTCTGGAGCATACGGTCAACATCGCAAAGATTGTTGTAGCTCGGCGCCATTTCGGTGAGAACTTGGAACTTATCCAGTGCTAGCGGATCGTCATTCTTCGTTGAATATAATCTTCCCGGCACTTGCCATGCGTTTTCTCCATATAAAGTTTCAGCAACTTGTTCTCCGACAATTCCGGAATATTTTTTCTTCGAATGAAACTTGGCCGATTCGAGGCAGTATTTCGCCACGACATATTCAGCCTTCGCCGCCAGCTCTCTTATTTTTTCTTCCCCGATTTCCCCCATCTTTCCAATTTCCCCAATCACCCAATCCCGATCCGCCGGATCGCAAATTACAATCCGCCCGCCTTTGGCCGCCGACCGCAATAAAGTCGGCCCGCCGATGTCGGTCGCTTCGATCACAGATTCGTAACTGGCGTCTGATTTCGCAATTGCTTCTTCCAGCGGATACAAATCAACGCAGACCAAATCAATAAAAGGAATCCCCAATTTCCCCAACTCTCCCATATCTCCCTTATTTCCCTTCCTCGCCAAAAGCCCCGCGTGAATTTCCCGCGAAAGCGTGACGACCCTGTGTCCAAGTATTGCTTTCCCACCAGCCAATTCCGCCACATCCCTGACTTTTACACCCTTCTCCGCCAAATATTTCGCCGTCCCCCCCGACGCCAAAATCTCCCAGCCCAAATCAACAAGGTCTTTCACGAATTTTTCGATGCTGTCTTTGTGATAAACAGAAACTAAAGCGGTTTTTTTCTTCATAATCATATTCTTCCATTTCGAAACAAAAAAATCAAGAAAAAAAACTGGCTCCGGCCTTGCGAGTCAAGCCTTTTAAAAACCGATTTTCTAATTTTTCTTACATTCCCATATCCATTCCCGCAGGCATACCACCGCCCATATTTTTTTCTTTCTTCTCTGGAATGTCGGTGACGACGGCTTCGGTGGTGAGAAACATCGCCGCGGCGGAGACCGCGTTTGAAAGCGCGCTGGTGACAACTTTCGTTGGATCAATGATACCGGCTTTGAACATATTGGCGTACATCGGCAATTCCTGACTCGCGTCGTATCCGACATTAAAGTCAGCTTTTAGATTAAGCTCGTTCAGGTGATAATTTACTTCCACTTCTTTCCCTGTCCCGATGTCTATTTTTTTAATCGCCTGATCCTTGCTCAAAAAAGTTTTTTGGAGTTCCTGAATTTTGGAAATAACCACATCCGGAGACTGACCGGCATTGATAATAATTTGTTTGATGGGCGCGCCGAGAGCGTCAATAAATATCTGTATGGCAATTCTGTCTTCGTGCGAAAGATTTTTTTGAAGATCTACGCCGAGTTTTACGGATTCGTTGAGAAGCGCGATTCCGCCTCCCGCCACAATCCCCTGTTCAAGCGCCGCTTTGGTCGCTTCGACCGCGTCTTCCACCCGGTGCTGTTTTTCTTTCTGCTCGACTTCAGTCGCCGCGCCGACTTTGATGACGGCCACGCCTCCGGAAAGTTTCCCGAGCCGTTCCTGAAGTTTTTCTTTGTCAAAATCCGAAGTCGCTTTTTCAATTTGGGTTTTGAGTTGCGCGACGCGCGCCTCAATGTCTTTTTTCTTCCCTTTTCCGTCAACGATCGTCGTATCGTCTTTCGTCGAAATCACTTTTCCGGCCCGGCCCAAGTCTTCAAGCGTCACATTTTCCATCTTCATTCCCCGCTCTTCGGAAATTACTTGTCCTCCGGTGAGAACCGCGATATCTTCGAGCATCGCCTTTCGGTTATCGCCAAATCCCGGCGCTTTCACCGCCAAAACATTTAATATACCTCTCAATTTATTCACAACCAAAGTTGCCAATGCTTCCCCTTCTACTTCTTCGGCCACAATCACCATTTCTTTTTTTCCGGTCTGGGCCAGTTTTTCCAGAAGGGGAAGAATTTCGTTGATCGCCGAAATCTTTTTGTCGGTGATGAGAATATGCGGATCTTTGAGTTCGGCTTCCATCGTCTCGGCGCTCGTGATCATATACGGAGAAATATATCCCTTGTCAAAGCGCATTCCCTCCACCACTTCATCCTGAAGACCGAAAGTCTGCGATTCTTCAACGGTGATCACCCCGTCTTTCCCGACTTTATCAATTACTTTGGCGATCATTTTCCCGACTTCCGGGTCCTGCGCCGAAATAGTCGCTACTTGCTCAATCGCGTCCCCGCTCACGACTTTCGAAGATTTGCGAAGATCATTGGAAACGCGATTAGATAATTTTAGTAAAGCGTTTTTGAGTTCAATGACGTTGATTCCTTTTGAAATAAACTTCGCGCCCGATTCAACAATTGATTGAGTGAGAATCGTCGCCGTCGTCGTTCCGTCTCCGGCCGCGTCGTTGGTTTTGTTCGCCACTTCTTTCACGAACTCGGCACCGATGTTCTGAAATTTGTCTTCAAGCTCGATTTCTTTGACGATTGTCACGCCGTCGTTGGTAATTACCGGTGTTCCGAATCCTCGGTCAAGAACAACATTCCGCCCCTTGGGGCCGAGCGTCACTTTCGCCGCATCGGCAACTTTATCAATTCCCTTTTTAATGCGCCTTCGCGCATCTTCGTCGAATCTGATTTGTTTAGCCATAACTTTATAATTTTAAATTATTAATTTCCAATTTAGAATAAATTTTAAATGGCTTAATTTTGAATTCAATCATTAGATCTTGATTCGAAATTCAAAATTCAGAATTCAAAATTGGCACTCACAGTGCCCGACTGCCAATCGCAATAGATATTATAGAAAATCTTTTTTACTTGTCGAGGCTTTGAATTTTTCTAATATTCCCGGTCCCTGCGGTTCGGGGAGGAATACCAAATTTTCGTCGTCATATTCGACATATCCTCCTTTCTTATACGTCAGCGGGTTGCGTTTAATCCGCGCGATTTGCTTTCGCTTGAGCCAGGATTCTATTCTATCGCCAAATATAAAATTTAGCAAGACTTCGCGGGGCTTTTGAATAAATCGGCTGAATCGGCTGTGTTCCATATAATATTTGGATGGTTTTAATTCTGAAAACTTAAAATTAGGTTTAAATTTTTTCATCCATTCAATATTTGCTTCGCCAAATTGACAAAAAACACTTTTTTTTGTCATCCCGCACTCATTTTTTGTCATCTCGACCAAGTCCCGATTTATCGGGACGCGCGGAGAGATCTGTGTCGAAATTGCATGGCTAGCCAATGCTTTATTTACATAGATTTCTCGACTCCGCTCCGCTCCGCTCGGGATGACAAGAGAGTCAAATATTGGGTATATGAAAGAATATTCGTTCGCGGCAAAAAGGTCTTGGCGCTTGATTTCGAGGCTTCCGGTGGTAATGAAATAATTCAAACAAATCCGGTTTTTTATTTTATCACCATGCCGCCGCTTGCCAAGCAAGTGCACCGCGAGCGTCACCAACAATCTCCCCGTCCAGATTCTTCCTTTCTCTAATACTACGAGAAAATCAATATCGCTGTTCTTTTCCGGATTCTTCATCGCCAGCGTTCCGGTTACGGCAACCATTCGCACAAACGGCACGAACCGCAGCCACCAAGCCACGCGCTCGGCGATTTTGTATTTGGCGATTGAATTTTTGTCGTTTTGGATTCTTTGCTCAACCAGAGTCTTGCGTCCTCTCAAAAAATAAAATCCCCGAAATTCTTCAATATGCTTTTTCAACTCCTTGCTCTCAAGAGCTTCGATAATTTCACCCAGGCTTATTTGGACATTCGATGTCCAAGTCCAATTGGACATCGAATGTCCATCAATCACGGTCAAATATTTCCAAACCTCAAAGGAAGTAAGGGGAAAATTCAGAATGTCGCAATAGATAATCGTATTTAGTATATTTTTTGTAATTTGAGATTGCACAAACCTAATTTAAAATTCAAAATTATCGCATATATTTCCCCGTCCACGTTTTCGCCCTCGCCAATTCTCTCGGCGTCCCGGAAAATATGACGTATCCGCCTTCTTCTCCTCCTTCCGGACCGAGCTCAATCACCCAATCGGTAGAGCGGATAACGTCGAGATTGTGTTCGACAACGATAACTGTGTTTCCTTTTTCAACTAGTTCATCCAAAATCGCAAGAAGCCGTGAAACATCCTCGAAATGCAGTCCGATGGTCGGTTCGTCAAGAATATACAAGGCTTTCCCGTTTGTTCGGCGGGCAAGTTCGGTTGAAAGTTTGATTCTCTGCGCTTCCCCACCCGAGAGATTCATGGCTGATTGACCTAGTTTCAAATACCCCAGACCGACTTCGCTCAAAGTTTTTAGTTTTTCGACTACCAGCGGGAAGCGGTGAAAAAACTGAAGAGCATAATCAATGCTCATATCAAGAACTTGAGCAATATTTACTCCCTGATACTCAACTTCAAGAGTTTTTTGGTTGTATCGCGAACCCTCACAAGCCTCGCAGGGCGCGTAAAGATCCGGCAAAAGATGCATTTCAATTTTTTTCTGCCCTTCCCCCTGACAAACTTCGCAACGGCCGCCTTTCATATTGAAGCTGAAGCGCGAAGGCAAAAATCCCCGTTTTTTCGCCTCGTCCGTTCCGGCAAAGATTTCCCGGATCAGAGAAAACACACCCGTATAAGTGGCCGCGTTTGAGCGGGGCGTGCGCCCGATCGGCGACTGGTCAATGCTCACAACTTTGGAAACATTTTCCAACCCCTTTATTTTTTTGTGCTTCCCCGGTATGTCTTTTGCTCTTGAGAAATGTTTGCGCAATGCCTTTGTGAGAATATCTTCAACTAAGGTGCTTTTTCCCGATCCTGAAACGCCGGCCACAGCTACCAGTTTCCCGAGCGGAATCGAAAAATTAATGTCCTTGAGATTATTTTCCCGCGCGCCGATTATCTCGATTTTCTTCCCGCTACCTTTGCGATAAACTTTTTTGTCAAAAACCTTTTTCTTTCCGCGCAAAAATTCTCCGGTCGAAGTTTTGGAGGAAACCAGCTTTTTGGCGGATCCTTCAAATATAATTTCTCCTCCATCTTCTCCCGCACCGGGACCCATATCAATTATCCAGTCGGCCGAGCGGATGATTTTCCCATCATGTTCAACCACAATGACGCTCGATCCTTCCTGCTTCAATTTCCGGAAAGTGTTTATTAGTCTTTCTGTATCGCGCTCGTGAAGACCAACTGTTGGCTCGTCGAGGATATATAAAATTCCAGTCAGCCCCGACCCGATTTGAGTGGCCAGGCGCACCCTTTGCGCCTCCCCACCGGAAAGAGAATTGGCACCCCGGGACAATTTCAAATAGCCAAGACCTGTTTCGCAAAGATGGCCGACAATTTTCTCCGTTTCCCTGTAAATTTCATTAAATAGATTTTCTTCCGCCGAAGACAACTTTGCGCTTCTGATAATTTTTTTGATTTGCGAATTAAAATTATCAAGGCTGATCTCGCAAATATCGTGAACGGATTTCCCGCCGATTTTCACCGCAAGTGTTTCCGGTTTTAAGCGTTTTCCCTCACAAACAGGGCAAGTCTTGATAATCATATATTTCTCGACTTCGCCCCGGACAAAATCAGAGCCGGCCTCTTTGTATTTTCGTTCGAGCATCGGCACAATTCCTTCGTAATTCAACTCTTTGTCTCCGTAAAGAATCGCACCGAGAGCCGCGTTATTTAAATCTTTTATAGGTTTATCCAAAGAAAAATTATACTCTTTTGACAGTACTTCGAGTAACTTGTGATACCTGTTGTGGTTCCCCCCGCGCAGTCCCAGTCCGCTCCAGGGCTTTACTGCTCCTTCGCGAATGGAAAGATTTTTGTTGGGAATAATCTGATCAATATCCACCTCCAGTTTTGTTCCAAGTCCCGAACAAGAGAGGCATGCTCCCTCCGGGCTGTTGAAAGAAAAATGGCGCGGCGTTATTTCGAAAATTGTTACTTCGCAATCACTGCAAACAAGATAGCGATTATATTTCTTTTCGGGGCCGCCGTCAAGCAAAGCGACGATAACTTCGCCTTGCCCCAGCTTCATGGCTGTTTCAATAGAATCAATGAGTCTCTCTCGGTCCTGAAAATTATTTGATATATTTATGCGATCAACCACAATTTCAAGACTTTCAATTTCCCCGTCGTCTTTTCCGAGATTCACCCCGCACCACAGCTTTACCTCCGCGACTCCCTGTGGTGCGGGGTGAATCTGATCGGAGGCAATAATTTTTTTGTTGATTCGAAGTCTCGCATATCCCGATTGCCAAATTTGGGAAATTTTTTGAGTTGCCTTTTCCTTCTCAATCTGGACTGGAGCTAAAATTGCAATCTGCTCCTTATTGCCTCTGTAAAGACCAATAACTTCTTCAGCCACTTCGCCGGCGGTTTTCCGCGAAAGCGGTTTTTGACATTTTGGGCAGTACGGTTTCCCGATTTGGGAAAACAAGATGCGAAGATAGTCATAAATCTCCGTAATTGTGCCTACCGTCGAGCGCGGAGAGCGGTTGACATTCACCTGATTAATGGCAATTACCGGCGAAAGGTTTTCAATTTTGTCCACGTCGGGTTTGGCCATAACGTTCAGGAACTGCCGGGCGTAAGCTGACAAATTCTCAACATATCGGCGGTGCCCCTCGGCAAAAATCGTATCAAACGCCAAAGACGACTTCCCTGATCCGGAAAGTCCGGTGATGACTACCAGTTTGTCGCGCGGAATCTTAACTGATATATTTTTCAAATTATTCACCCGCGCCCCTTTGACGATGAGATGCGATTTGTTTCCGCCAGATTTATTGGCGCCAGCCAGAGGCTGGTCAGCCTTTGGCTGAGATCCGCCTTTGGCGGACATTTTATCTAACACGATATTATTATGAAATGATATTATATGCCCCCAATGAGAATCCCTGCTTGCCGGCAGGCAAAAGAAAACTGTTTATCCAGCTTCAGTTGCCAAGCAATAATTTAATATAGAAGCTATAAGCATTAAACTTTGATGAAGAAAAAAACCGAATCATTATTTCGCAACTGGGGCTGAACTAAGTGTTTATTGTATAGCAGAAAATAAAAAAAGTAAAGCCCCGTGGTTAAACCAAAAACCCAAGAGCCGAGCTCTTGGGTTTCTTTTTTTCCAAAGACTTTTCGCTACACCTCGATCATCACCGGCAAAACCATCGGGCGGCGCTGGGTTTTGGAATAGAGGAACTGGCCGACGACGTCGCGGATTTCGTCTTTGACGTAGGACCAGTTAACGTTAGCATCCTTTGAGGTCGCGTGATGAACCACTTCTTTCACTTTCCTTTTAGTCGCGTTCACCAGATCAAAATTTTCTTTGACGTAGATGAATCCGCGGCTGGTTACCTGCGGCTCGCCGATGACGCGCTTGGTTTTGGAATCAATGATTGTCACAATCGTGAACATACCGTCGCGCGCCAAGATTTGCCGGTCGCGAAGAACCACCTGCCCAATATCGCCGACGCCCAGTCCGTCAACCATAACATAATTCGAAGGCGCTTTCTCTTCAGTAAGTTTCCCGTTCCCGCGATAGTCAAATTCAATCACCTGTCCGTTGTCCCCGAGAAAAATATTCTCCGGCTTCATTCCGACTTGTTCCGCCAGTTCTCCGTGGAGTTTTCGCATATAGAAATGGCCGTGAAACGGAATCAGGTATTTGGGCCGCAGGAGATTTATCATCATCTTGAGGTCCTCCTGACGGGCATGTCCGCCGGCGTGAACATCAAGTATTTCGGAATGAATTACCCGCGCTCCTTTCCGGCATAACCCATCCTTGAGACTTTGCACTGTCCGCTCGTTTCCCGGAACAACCGAGGAAGAAAATATCACCGTGTCGTTTTTGTGGATTTTGACGAAGCGGTGTTCGCTGTTGATAATCCGCATCAGCACCGCTTTATCCTCGCCTTGCGCTCCGGTACAGATGATCGTCACTTTATTGTCCGGATAATCATTGACTTCATTTATCGGAATGAGGGTGTTCTTTTTTACCTCAAGATATCCGAGTGTCCGCGCGATTTCCACGTTGGTCCGCATAGAATAGCCGTCAATGGCCACTTTGCGGTTGTATTTTTCAGAAAGTTGAATGAGCTGCTGGATACGGGAAATCAGCGCCGCGAACGTTGCCGCGATGATGCGGCCTTCCATCTGTTCAAATATCTCATCAAGATTTTTCCTGATAGTTGACTCGGAAAGTGAATACCCCGGCGTCTGGCTGTCAGTTGAGTCACTCATAAGCGCGAGCACTCCCTCACTCCCGATGCGGGCGATTTTGGCAATATCGGCCGGCGCGTCCCCGACGGGGCTGTGGTCAAACTTGAAATCCCCCGTCACGACAACCGTTCCCACGGGAGTAGTGATGGCCAGACCCACCGCGTCGGGAATAGTGTGATTGACGTGGAAAAATTCAATGTTGAAAGCGCCAAGAGACAGCCGGTCAATCTTTTTCACCACTTTTACGTTGATGGGAATTTTGTACTCTTCCTGGCGCTTGAGAATGATTCCACGCGTGAGCTCGGTCGCGTAAACCGTGGGATTGCCGAGCTTGGGAATGAGATGCGGAATAGCCCCGATGTGGTCGTAGTGCCCATGGGTGATAATCACTCCGCGGATATTTTTTTCCTTGCCGCGAAGATAATCCGCGTTGGGGATTATATAGTCAATCCCTAGCATATCCTCTTCCGGAAACTGGAGTCCCATATCAACGATAATGATGTCTTTCCCGTATTCAAAGACAGTCATATTGCGGCCGACTTCTTCGAGTCCCCCAATGGGGATAACTCTCAAATTGTTTTTGACGCTGGCTCTTCCGCCGCGTCGCGATCTTGTTGCAATCATTTTTGTAGTTTGTAGTTAGTAGCTAGTATAAATTATTAAGCATCTAGCTAGTAACAGATTTAATTAGAAGGCTAATTAGTTTGTGCCTTGGGGGAGAGTCGAACTCCCAATCCCTTGCGAGAACATGGTCCTGAACCATGCGCGTATGCCAATTCCGCCACCAAGGCATTTCGGGCAGGTCTGCCAGTTCCCCGCCTCGACTCGCCATCTCGGCGAGGCGGGCGCCACTCGCCCAAAAGAAACGAATAGCCAAAAATGGCTTAAGAAAGGGTAAATTTGAAGCAAATACCGATTTTTCCGGCTTTGGTTTTATTGAAAAAAAGTAGCTTGTAATCAAAAGATTCTAGCACAACCAATCTACTTTGTCAAACCTGTGTCAATTTTTTCTTCAATTCTTCCACCATCTCTATTGGAGTGGGATCAATTTCGTATTTGAGAGCAAGGTAATATGACGCCCAGTAGCCGATTTGAAGAGTGGCGAAAATGCGGTATAACATTACATCTTCGGGCATATCAACGATCGTCGAATCCACATCGTAATTCTTCAAAATATCAGAAGTAACTTTGATTCGCTTCAAATTGCCTGGATGATCTTTCTGATCCCGCAATATAATCAAATGAAATTTTCCCTGCAATTTTGTGAAACCAACCATCTCGTTATGGTTCAGTTCCGGGAAAAAATTCCAAAAGGCTGGCGTCTTGGCATTTTCATTGAGCATAATTTTCCAGATCATCGCCAGCGACTTGAATTTGGTTGAGCCGTAAATCACTGGTGTTTTTCCTACCAGTTCCCCCGCAACTTTTTCTCCCTGTTCCCGAAATTCTTTTTCGTTTTCTTTTAATTTATTCGCAGTCTCCTCAAATTTTTCTCGCTCGTCTTCGATCATCCCGGAATTTACCAAAATCTGGAATACCGCTGCCAAATTATAGCCCGTTGCCATTCTCGGCTGAATTCCCAAGGGCATCTTTACATAAGGAATATTATTTTTTTCGCAAAGTTCAAGAACTTTTCCTCCCGCCGCAATCCCGACGCAGGGAAGATTATTTTTTAATGCCTCTTCAAAAGATGAAATCGTCTCTTCTGTATTTCCTGAATAAGACGAAATTATATTGAGACAATTATCAAAGGCTTCCGGCGGAAGAGTATAAAAGCGATTCTGATAAACTCCGAAACGATGATTGGCCGATGGATTTTTGCGGAATAAATCGTGAAGATAAATCCGAAGCAAATTCCCGGGAAGCGCCGAACCTCCCATGCCAGAGATCTCGATAGCTTTGAATTTGCCTTCAACTTTCACGTCTTTAGCCAATTCCAGACCCTTGATTAGTTGATCGGGAATATTTTTGATAACTTCATAGAGATTTTCTTTGTCAATTTTGTTTTGCATAAACACAATTATTTTCTAATTCTTTTTGTCTTCATATACCATTCCGTCACATTGGCAAATCTTTTATCCGGCGTGTTCATCGAATTTATTTCAATCCCCTGAACTTTTTTGTTGGTTATGCAAAGATAATTGGGACTGTAGAGGAAAACCACTGGCACATCCTCGCTTACGCTCTGTTGAAATTCTTTGTACAACCCCATTCTCTTTTCATTGTCGGCCTCCTGTCTTATTTTTTCCAAAATTTTATCCACGCTCTGATTGGAATAGAGCGCCAGATTCAGTCCCGGATCTCTCGTCTGCGACGAGCTCCAAAAAGCGTACGGATCCGGATCGATGCCCAGCGTCTGACCGAAAAGAAGAGCTTCGTATTCCCTCGGACGGATGTAATTTTGCTGAACGTCGGCCGCGTCAAGAGACTCGACATTCACTTTCACTCCAATTGCTTCCCATTGTTTTTCTAGTATTTCCGCAGTCTGGGCCAAATCCGGCCAATCTGTCGCCACAAGTTTCACTTCCAGCGGCTGGCTGTCTTTTTTGCGAAAGCCGTCTTCGCTTTTTTTCCATCCTGCGTTATCCAAGGTCTTGTTTGCCTCATCGATATTATACTCAAATTTTTTTATGTCATCCGTCGCTCCAAATAATCCGGGAGGAATTGGAGAATAAATTTCCTTTCCCTCTCCTCCCAGAACTTCGTTTATGATCGCTTTTCTGTCAGTGGCAAGCGAAAGAGCTTTTCTCACGTCGCGATCAGCCAGAACCTTGCTCTTCTGCTGGTTGAGAAAAACCGCGAAATAGCGGGGAATGTTTATGGAATGCACGTCCGCGCTGCGGCGGCTCTTGAGATCCTTAAGCCCCGAGGGGGACAAATAGCTCAAACCAAAAACTTGCTTGTTGTTATAGGCCTCAAGCATCGAATCCTCGTCAAAATAGAAAGAAAAGCTGATCCGGCTAATGAAAGGTTTTTGGCCAAAATAATTTTCATTCACTTCAAGATCATAAGAAAGAATGTTGCCGTCCGGATCCTTCTCAAAATCCGAAAATTTGTATGGCCCTGTCCCGACCGGCCGAAGATTGTATTCGGCCAGTGGAAAATTCGCCGGCGCGATCGTCTCCCAGATGTGTCTTGGTAAAATGCCAATCGTCAGATTATTGAGAAAAAAAGCGTAAGGAGCCTGAAGAATGAAGCGCACCGTGCTTTCATCATCTGTTTCAACGCCCACCCCCTGCCAGATCTGCCGCAGGGGACTTTTAAAGGCCGGATCCTGGATGGCCTGAATGGTAAAAAGAACATCATCAGCCGTAAAAGGCTCGCCATCATGCCATTTCACATCTTTTTTCAACTTTATCGTATAGGTCAGCCCGCTTTTGTCAGTTTCATAATCCTCGGCAAGATCAGGAATGATTTTTCCGTCCGCGTCATATTTGAAAAGGCCGGAAAAAACAAGGGCGCACAGATCCTGATCGGCGTCGCTTCCCCGGGCAAGAATCGGATTGATATACATCGGCTGACCGACAATTCCTTCGGAATAATCACCTCCCGGAACCGGAATGGGTTTTGTAAAATGATAATAAAACCCGACAACGGTTGCGATCAAAGAAGCAACCAAGACAAGAATCAGAACATTGACCGTAATTTTCTCTTTGTGAGACAAAACTTGAGAAAGTCTCTGCCAAATACTCATTGAAAAATATAGATCACAAGAATTAAATTCCTTGGGACGAAAGATAAAATATGACCACTGAAAATCCAATAAAAAGCGCGCCCAAAACAATGCTTCCCCAGAACAAGAATTTTTCAAATCCTCTCTTGGTATAATAGCCTCCAAAGTCTCCCCCAAAAGTCGCCGAAAGCCCTGCTCCCCTGTTCTGAAGCAGAATCGAAGCCGTAAGCAGTATCGAAATAATAATTTGTCCAAAAATTAATCCTTTTTCCATAATTTTTCAATGTTCATTTTCGCTAATAAGAGATGAGACGAGATAGTTTATCGTACTTATTACGACCACTGCCCAAAAAGCGGCTGTCCAGGTATCGATAATGAGAGTCCTTGCAACTTTAGCGGCTAAATTGAGCATAAGAACATTTATGACAATTGTAAATAGCCCGAGAGTAATCCAGATCAAGGGGGTGGAAATTATTTTTACTATTGGTTTTATGAAAAAGTTGATGAAACCCAGCACTGCGCCAGTGAGAATCAGCCATTTCCAATCGCCATAAAAATGGATTCCCGGTACCAGCCGCGCCGCCGCCCAGATACCGAGAGCGTTGGAGAGGACATGTATTATGAGTCGAAGCATAGAAAATAATCTTAACGAAGACTAGCATATTAAAGATAAAAGTCAACAAACCAGATAAATTTTCAATTTCTAATTTTCAATTTTCAAACAATGCTTAAATTTCTCAATTTTTCAATGATTTTATTTTTGAAATTGATTCATTGGATCATTGAAAATTTTTTGAAAATTTGTAAATTGAAAATTTTGACAGAAAGCTTCCTTTAACTCTATTATAACCCTAGCTAACACCAATAATCAAGTAATCAAGACTTATGCAAAAACGCATCTTCTCCGGCATTCAGCCTTCGGGCGTGCTTCATTTGGGAAACTATCTGGGGGCTATCAAAAACTGGATGGAACTTCAGGACAAATATGAATCAATTTTCTGCGTGGTTGATCTTCACGCTATCACCGTCCCGCAAAAACCGGAAGAGCTTCGCCAAAAAACGATTGAAGTCGCCAAAATATATCTCGCCGCCGGAATCAACCCGGAAAAATCAACCATTTTCGTCCAATCTCATATTCCCGAACACACGGAGCTGGCCTGGATTTTGAATACGATTACCAAAATCCCAGAGCTTGAACGAATGACCCAGTTTAAAGACAAATCTCAAGAATTCAGACAACATCTCAACGCCGGACTGTTCAACTATCCCATTCTTATGGCGGCTGACATTTTGCTTTATGATACAAATTTAGTGCCGGTCGGCGAAGATCAGCTTCAGCACGTGGAAATTGCCCGTACGCTTGCCAAACGTTTTAATACTACGTTCGGAAAAACTTTTGTCATTCCCGAACCGTTTGTTGTCAAAGAAGGAATGAGGATTATGGGCCTTGACAATCCAGCCCAAAAAATGAGCAAATCCGCCTCCTCGAAGTATAATTATATCGCCCTTACCGATTCCCCGGAAAAAATCCGCGAAAAAATCAAGCGGGCCGTCACTGACAGCGGAAAAACGATCAAATATTCCGACGACCAGCCGGCGATTAAAAACCTAATTAATATTTACGCTCTTCTCGACAACGCAAAGCCAAAAGACATTGAAGATGCTTATCACAAAAAAGGCTATGCCGAATTTAAAAAAGATCTGGCGGAAGTGATTGTTGACTTTTTGAAAGACTTCCAGCTAAAATACAATGATATTGATGACAAGGAGGTCATGAGTATCCTTCAACAGGGCGCCGAAAAACTCCGGCCTCTGGCGGAGAAAAAGATGGAGGAAGTAAAGGAAAAAGTTGGGTTGATTTAAAAATATAAAAGACAAAATATCTAGAAGGTGCGGATTATTGCGGATTATTAGCTCCCGACATCCGATGTTGGGAGCTTTCTTTTATTCTCTGATTATTTTTAAAGCTTCGTTAACTTTTTCCTTCATCAATTCTTCCGTATTCGCTTCGAGATTCAACCGCAGAACCGGTTCCGTGTTTGATGGCCGGACATTCAGCCACCAATCGGGAAATTCAATTTTCACTCCGTCGAGTTCCGAAATTTTTCCGTCAGAATATTTTTCCTTCAATTTATTTATTACTTCGTCTTTGTCCGCGACTTCACTGTTGATTTCCCCCGAGTGAAAATATCTTTTTACGTCTTTTACTAATTCTGAAATCTTTTCGCCTGTCTCGGCCATCAAGTTTAGGAGCATAATCGCCGCAAGTATCGAGGCCTCGGCCATATAGTTTTCCTTGAAGTAATAATGCCCCGAAAGTTCCCCGGCGAAAGCTCCGCCTTCATCGCGCATGATTTTTTTGATATTGGCGTGCCCCACCGGACATTCGAGAGCCACACCGCCATTTTCTTCGATGAACTCTCTCACCGATTTTGATGATCGGAGATCATAGAAAATCTTGGCGCCGGGATTTTTTTCCAAAATCATCTTGGCAATCAATGCCGTTATCAGGTCCATCGGAATAATTTCGCCGTTTTCATCAATGAATCCTACTCTATCGGCATCTCCATCGTAAGCAATGCCCAGATCGGCATTATTTTCCCGAACTTTTTCCTGCAAATCTTTTAACGTTTCGGTTTTCAAAGGATTGGCTTCATGGTTGGGAAATTTCCCGTCGAAATTGTCATAAAGCGTCACCAGTTCAATGTTATCGGGAAATTTTTTATAGATATCCAAATCCAAAATTCCCATCGCGTTGGCAAAATCAATCACAACCTTGAATTTTTTATCACCGAGATTGGCAAATGATGAGAAATAATCTATATAATCATTTTTTATTTCTTCTTTCGGAATAATTTTCCCCTTTTTTCCCGCTTCAGGAAAATTTCCAGCCATAACTAAATCTCTGATTTCAAAAAGTCCGCTATTTTCTCCGATCGGCACCGCTTCAGCGCGGCATATTTTCATCCCGTTCCACTCGGCCGGATTATGAGAAGCGGTGAGAGAAATTGCTCCATCAATATCGAGTTTGCCAGAGGCAAAATAGACCATCGGCGTTGAAGCCAAGCCAATATCATAAACATCGGCTCCCTGTTCGGTTATCCCTTTTGCCAGAGCCCCGAATAACGCCAGGCTCGACTCGCGAATATCGCGCCCGACCGCGATTTTTTTCGCGCCGAGATATTGAACTATCGCCCGCCCAATTTTATAAACGACATCTTCGTTGATATCGGCGGGATAAATTCCCCGAATATCATAGGCTTTGAAAATTTTCAGATTGATTTCTAACATAACTCAAAATTTTACAAATTAATGGCACTTCGCTACCATTGTAGCAGAAGATTGATAAAACATTCAATGTTAGGGAAACCCTAACATTGAATGTTGAAAAAATTATGAAATTAGTCATTATGGCCGGTGGCCGCGGAACCCGTTTGTGGCCGATGAGCCGGCAAGGCATGCCGAAACAATTTCAAAAACTGGTTTCGAAGAAAACAATGCTTCAGGACACCTTTGAAAGACTCCTAAATATCGTTGAAGCAAAAGATATTTTTGTCTCAACGAATAAGGAATACGCCGAAATCGTGAAAAGCCAGCTTCCCGAAATGCCACCGGAAAATATCATTGCGGAGCCAGTGGGCAGAAGCACCGCGCCCTGCATCGCGCTTTCGGCGGCCATTATTTCCGCTCGTGGCAGAAATGAAACAATTGGTTTTTTTCCGGCAGATCATCTCATTAGAAATCCGGAAAACCTTCTCGAAGCTGTGAAGCAGGGAGAAAAACTTTTGGAAAATTACCCCGACCACCTGATCACCTTTGGTATCACTCCCACTACTCCGGATACCGGTTTGGGATATATTGAAAAAAATGATCTTCTCGAGAAAATCGAATCTATTGAATTCTATAAAGCGAAAAGATTTGTGGAAAAACCGGATCTCAAAACAGCCCAGAAATATCTAGGGTCAGGAAATTTTTACTGGAACAGCGGAATGTTCCTATTTAAAGTCAGTACAATCATCGAAAAATTCAAAGCTTATGTCCCGGATATTTATGCGCGCTTGGTGAAAATAAAATCAGCCGCCGGGACTGAAAATTTTGAAGCTGTCTTGAAAGAAGAATTTCCAAAAATGGACAAAGTCAGCATTGATTATGCCGTGATGGAAAACGAGCCAAATGTAGCCTTGGCACCCGTCACCAGCGACTGGAGCGATATCGGAAGCTGGACGGCCCTCAAGGACACTTTGATTGGAGATAAAAAGAAACATCTAGTAAAAATTGAAGGAGAACATCTTGACTTTGACAGCGAAAACTTGCTCGTTTATGGCTCTGACAAACTTATCACCACTATCGGTGTCAAAGATTTGATTATCGTTGACACTCCCGACGCCATTCTCATTTGCGACCGGAACAAATCCCAGCTCGTTTCAGATGTAGTGAAAAAACTGGAAGAATCAGGGAAAATTAAGTATTTATAAAATTCATGAGCTTGAAAGTGGGCATCGTCGGCCTTCCTAATGTCGGGAAGTCCACTCTTTTCAAAGCCCTCACCAAAAATCCGGTGGATATTGCCAATTATCCATTTTGCACCATTGAGCCGAATGTTGGGGTCGTTCGCGTGCCGGACGAGCGGCTTGATAAAATCGCAAAAATCGCCAAAGCGGAAAAAATCGTTCCGACGATTATTGAATTCGTGGACATTGCCGGACTTGTAAAAGGCGCGGCTGTTGGAGAGGGTCTCGGGAATCAATTTTTGGCGCATATTCGGGAAGTTGATGCCATCGCCCAAGTCGTTCGCGTGTTTGAGGACAAAAATATCACGCATGTTCACGAGAAAATCGATCCCCTGCACGATATAGAAATCGTCAACACGGAACTGATCCTGGCTGATTTGGAAACAGTAAAAAAGAAAATCATCAAACTGGAGCAGGAGGTCCGCGGAATGAAAAAAGAGGCCGCGAAGAAACTGGAAATTACAAAGAAGATGGAAAAAATTTTACAAGAGGGAAAATTGGCGCAAGAACTAGAATTAGGCGAAGAAGAATACGAATTAATAAAAGACCTGTACTTGCTTACCTGGAAACCAATAATTTACGTTCTCAATAAAAAACAGGATGAAAAGATGGCCCCAGACCTGCCCCAGGATTATCCTTTTGTAGAGATCAACTTGAAAATCGAAGAAGAACTATCCGAGATGTCGAGCGAAGAAATCAAGGAATTAGGAGAAAAATCAAACCTGGATGAGCTGATTTTGAAATGCTACGAAATTCTGGATCTTATAACCTTCTTCACCATCGCCAACCGCCAAGCCCAGGCCTGGACGGTGAAAAAAAATACCCCGCTTCCCAAAGCCGGCGGAGTGATTCATACTGATTTTTGCGAAAAATTCATCCGGGCAGACGTGATCAATTGGCAGAAACTCCTGGAAGCCGGTTCCTGGACCAAAGCCCGCGACTTCGGATGGCTCCGCACCGAAGGAAAAGAATATATCATTCAGGACGGGGATGTGGTGGAGTTCAAGATCTAGGCCGCTTTGTTGGTGACATGAGATTTAGCCCGCACTCTTTTCAGTTCACCTAACACTCCTTTCGTCTCTGCTCCTATTTCTCCCAGTTGAGAATTCAGCTTTTGTATTTCTTCTGGACTTAAGTTTAAATCATCTTCATTAAGAAGTTCTTTCGATAATTTAGCATTTTCCTCAAAAATTTTCTGAGTTTTTCGTATAACTTCTTCTTCTCTTTCTGTCAATTCTTGTTCGGGGCTAATTTGCGGCTCGAGATTAATCTTTTCTAGTTTAGACATAGATTTATATTATTCCTTAATTATTCTGAACTTTGCGAGCTTTATAAATAATCCGGGCAACCCTCTCCTGTCTCGTTTCTATATCCTCCAGCTTTTTCAGCGCCTTGCTATAGGCTTCTCTCATCCGCTCCAGATCCTTTTGCACTTTTTCCTCGTCAAACATATCAAAATATCCAGTTATTACATTATAATCCTATCACAAGCGCAGAGGACTTGCCAAGACCCAGACGGTATGATAGACTCTCAATACAATTAAGAAAGTCCAAAGTTTCCCCGCCCCTCATGGGATTGGGAAATAAAATCCGCTAAGGAGGACTTTCTTTAGCGGAATTTTTTTTGAGCATGATGCTAATCTACAAATAATACTCGCTTATTCGCAATTCGTTGATTGGCATTTATTTGTAGATTTGCATCACACCTTATGGAGTACGAACTTCTCTTTTTCATCTCTGTTTCCAATGAAGACCGGGTGGACATAATCAAAAAAGAATTGATTGAAATTTTGGAAAGCCTTGGAGCGAAACTCTTGGGCGATTTTACTGATATTGGAAAAAGGAAATTGGCTTATCCCATCAAGCGCGACACGCACGCTTTTTACAGCTGGGCGCGTTTCACGCTCGACGATGAAAACCGGAACAATATCCCCGAAATTAATAAACGTATTTCATTAAATAATAAGATTACCCGTCATCTGATTGTCCGCGCCGACGAAATCGGAAAGCCGGCTTCCGTGGCCGCTCCGGAAACTGAAGTTGAAAAATTGGCCGCCGAAAAAATAAAGGCCGAAATCAAAAAACCACGGGCGAAAGCAAAGCCAGCCAAAAAGGAATCCAGAGCCGCTCTTTCTGAACTTGACGAAAAATTGAGCGAGATTTTAGAAGAAACCCCGGGTTAATTCAAAATGCAAAAATCAAAGTGCAAAATGACAGTGTAAAATGTCAAAATGAATCGAATTATAAAATCATTTTAACATTACAATAATTTTTACACTTTTAATTGTCATTTTTATTTTTGATTTTTAAATTTTAAATTAACTACCATGGCTCTCAACAAAGTCCTCCTCATCGGGAACTTGACACGCGATCCGGAATTGCGCTCCACTTCTTCCGGACAGTCGGTCGCTAACTTCGGCCTGGCAACGAACCGTGTCTGGAAAGATTCCAACACCAGCGAACGAAGGGAAGCGGCCGAATTCCACAACATCGTGATGTGGCGGAGACTGGCCGAAATCGCCGGGCAGTATCTGCGGAAGGGAAGCAAAATTTTCGTCGAAGGCCGGATCCAGACCCGAAGCTGGCAGGACCAAAGCGGAAATAAAAGATATATGACCGAAATAGTGGCGGAAAACATGCAGATGCTCGACCGAAAACCGCAGGGGGGCACGCCATTCCAGCCCGCTTCGCCCGATGCGAATCGAGGCGAGCCAGCCGTCCAACCGCCAGCCTCGCCGAGTCTAGGCAGACAAGCCACCGCCCAATCCGCTCCTCCCCAGCCTAAAGAAATTCCAACTATTCAAATTGACGAGAATCAGGACGAGGTGAAGATTGAAGACATACCATTCTAAATTAAAATGGATCAACGACCACAGCCAATTGTCAAAAAATCCTGCTACTTTTGCGCCAATAACATCAATGCTATTGACTACAAAGATACGCAGCTGATGCGGCGTTTTATGAATTCGCAAGCCAAAATTGTCCCGCCCCGCCGGAGCGGAAATTGCTCCAAGCATCAGAGAATGATTGCCAAAACGATCAAGCGGGCGAGAGCAATGGCGCTTTTGTCATATACGATTAAGTAATGCTTTCTCTCTCCGACATCAAAACCGGGAAAACGATAACCCTCGCCGGCGAACCTTACGCCGTCATTTTTCACCAGCATTCCAAAATCAGCCGGGCCGGAGCGGTTTTGCGAACGAAGCTCAAAAATTTGCGAACGGGAGCTATTCTCGAAAAAAATTTCCAGGGATCAGACAAAATCGAAGAAGCGGAAATTGGAAAGTCCAAAGCCCAGTATTTATACCGCGAAGGGAAAAATTATTTTTTTATGGATAACGTCAGTTTTGAACAATTTTCCCTTCCCAAGTCCGTTTTGGGAAATTTGACGAATTATTTAATCGATGGCACAGAAGTAATAATTCTGAATTATAATAACAACCCGATCAACATCGAACTCCCAATTAAAATGGAATTTCGGGTCGCGGAAGCTCCGCCGGCCATTCGCGGCAACACCGCCGACGGCGGAACGAAACAAGTGATGCTCGAAACGGGGATCAAAGTCTCAACGCCTCTTTTTATAAAAGAAGGCGACATCATCCGCATCAACACCGAAACGGGAGAGTATGCTGAACGAGCTAAGTAGGTAAAAAACAGCTTATATAAAACAAAAAGCGGCCGCTGTCAGCATGAAGCGCCGCTTTTTATAATTCTGCTAGTTTTACTATTCACTCTTTCACTTTCTCTTTTATCGCTTTTAAAATATCGCCGTAAACTTTTGGATTTTCTTTGAGGAATGCTTTCGCTTTTTCACGGCCGACGCCGAGTTTTGTTTCACCGAAGGAAAATGAATTTCCGGTTTTGGCAACGACTCCGTATTTCACGCCCGTGTCAACCAAATCCCCTTCTTTCGAAATTCCTTCGTTATACATAATGTCAAATTCCGCCGTCTGGAAGGGCGGGGCCACTTTGTTTTTCACCACTTTCGCCCGCACCCGGTTTCCGACAATCGCTTCTCCCTGCTTGATCTGAGCCGCACGGCGGACTTCGATGCGCACCGAGGAATAAAATTTCAAAGCCTGCCCGCCGGAAGTCGTTTCGGGATTTCCGAACATCACCCCGATTTTCATCCGGATCTGATTTATGAAAATAACCGTCACGTTTCCTTTCGCGACAATCGCCGTCAGTTTTCGAAGCGCTTGGGACATCAATCTTGCCTGCCGTCCGACATGATGATCGCCCATTTCGCCTTCGATTTCCGCCTGCGGAGTCAGAGCCGCAACGCTGTCAATCACAATCACGTCCACTGCGTTCGAGCGCACCAAAGCTTCCACGATATCAAGCGCCTGCTCGCCGTTGTCAGGCTGGGATATCAAAAGATCATCCATTTTGACGCCGATTTTTTTGGCGTAAGCCGGATCAAGCGCGTGTTCGGCGTCAATGAAAGCGGCCGTTCCCGTTTTTTGGGCGTTGGCGACAATATGAAGCGCGAGCGTCGTCTTACCCGATGCTTCCGGCCCGTAAATTTCAATGACGCGCCCGCGCGGAACTCCGCCGATTCCAAGCGCGATATCAAGCGAGGGAGAGCCGGTGAGAATGGCAGCGATGTCAACTTTTTTCACTTCCCCCAGCTTCATAATCGAACCCTCGCCGAAGCGGTCTTTTATCTCCTTCACAGTTTCTTCCAATATCGTTTCTTTATTCTCCTTATCTTTTGTCATAAAGTTTGGTCATTATTAATTTTCAATTATCAATTTACAATTTACAATGAATTTTCAATGACTAAATTTTCAACGTTTGGAAATTGATAAATTGATCATTGATTGAAAATTGTGAATTGAAAATTGAAAATTTCTAATCGTTAGGCGTAAACACAATATCTCTCACTATCCCCGGCGTGTCGGCCAAAATCTTCTCCGCCTTGCCGTTCACCCGAATAAAAGCCTGATTGGCTTTTCCGCTGGTGAGGCAAAGTTCACTGCCAGCTTTGAATTCCTGAATCGCGCCAGGAAGCATCGTTCCGGAATAAACCAAGTTGCCGTCCGATTCAACCGAAAGCCAGGTCGGAAGAGAGTCGATTCTTACCGCGACTTTAACCCCGCTCTCTCTCTTTGAATTTTGCTCTCCGCTCACCTCGCCGCCGCTCCCGCTCTCGTTTTTCCCGCTCACGGCCATTTCCGGATTTTGATAATCCGATTTTACGTTGATAATTTGAGTAGCCGTTTTTCCAAAACGATTGACGGAGTTTATGGTTATCGTATTGAGTCCTCTCCGTAGAAAAATGTCTTCCTTGAACTCGCCGCTGTCGCTTACCACCACCGGCTGATCATTGATAGTCAGCTTTGCATCCTCATCGGTGAATCCGACAAGTGTTATTAAATTTCCTTCAACGCTGGCTTCGTTGCTTCCCGGTTGAGTGAGAACCAGCCGCGGGACCGCCGCGAAACGGCCAATTTCCTTGTAAAGATAGAAAAATCCTCCCAGCACAACAAGGGCGATAACTGCCGCCGTAATGATCTTGGGAGTGACGACAAAACGGGGAACATATTTTGCCTTCGGGGGAGCGGCCGGCTTCCCGCCTCCATTCAAATTCATTTTTATATCCCGCTCCCGCGCGTAAAGACTGATGAGTTTTTTTGATTCAACTCCCAGAAATTCCGCATAACTGCGCAAAAACCCCCTGACATAGACATCCGGGGGAAGTGATTCATACTTTCCCTCTTCAATCATTTCAAGATACTTCACCGGAATTCTTGTTTCCCGCGAAACTTCGTGAAGAGTAATCCTTCCGTCACTGCGAAACTTTTTGAGCTGCTCGCCGAGGGTATAGGAGCCGACTTTTTTTCGAATGAAACCGCGAAACATAATAAATGAAAACT
>PFVO01000004.1 GCA_002790655.1 Candidatus Moranbacteria bacterium CG_4_9_14_3_um_filter_44_28
CGGAGAGGGAGGGATTTGAACCCTCGAGACCCGTTAAGGTCTAACACCTTAGCAGGGTGCCCCTTTAAGCCGCTCAGGCACCTCTCCATAGCCTTCTTAAAATAGGCTAAAACACGTTATTTTTCAAGTCTTACCTGAATGCAGAGTACCCCAGTGCTTGCAGGTCGTCAGCTATAACTTGGTAACCAGCGTCGTTCGGGTGAAGCGTATCGTCAAAGATATACCCTTTGAGAGTCGGGTCTTCCGTTCCCGAAGAACCATTGTACGAAAGGTGAACATCGGCGAAAAGAATTTTTTTGCTGCGGCAGGTTTTGCTTATCAGCCGGTTGATTTTGGTAAGAACAGGATTGATGATGGCAAAGTCGTTGGGGTATTTATCATTTGTTACGAAATCGTCGTTGAGATAGAAAGTGGTGTTGGGACAATAAATATTCATTGATCTCAAGATCAAACTATCCTTCTTGTTTAATTTTTTTATCAGGCGGATTATCTTTTTGAAATTGGATTTGAATTTTTTGTGAGCCTTTGTCAGGCATTTATTGTTCTTTTTTCCGCCGCAGGTTCCTGCAATATATTTTTCAGCCGCGTTGAGAAAATCGTTGCCGCCGATGTCGAAAGTGACGACATCGGAATTAGCGACCGCGTTCCGGTACGTCGAGTTTTTTTTGAGAGCGGCGAGGAGATCGCTGCTGGTCCAGCCATTTACTCCAAGGTTGGTCAGCTGAACGGCAACGCCGTTGTCGTTTTGCAGGTGGTCCCGGTATCTTTCGGCATAGCCGTAGTTTCCCGCGGCGCCGTAGCCGTAGGCCAGAGAATCGCCGAGAGCGGTGTAGTTCCAAGTGGCGGCCGAAGCCGAACCGGCGGCGGCAGCCAAAGAAAGAATTAGAACGGCTGTTATTAGTTTTTTCATTTTTGTGTTTCTTAATGATTAAAAATTATATTTTTTTATTGTTTGTCTTGCCACCACAGCGGCGTAAATTTTTTTGGCCCCTTTTTCTTTGAGTGTCCTGGCGCATTCCTCCAAAGTTGCCCCGGTGGTGGCGATGTCATCGAGAAGTAAGATTATTTTATTCTTCAAATCCGGCGATTCACCCCGCACCACAGGAGGCCATAGCTGTGAGGCTGTGGTGCGGGGTTCATCTTTGAGACGAAAAATTCCTTTTACGTTGTCAAGGCGGTCCTGGTATTTTTTTATCTCCATCTGCGGCCGGTTGTATTTCCTTCGTTCTAGAATTTCCAAAATTTCTATTTTCATAAGCGGTGTCAGATCTTCGGAAATTTTTTGAGCAAGAAGCAGACTTTGATTGAATCCGCGCCAGCGCAGTCTTCTTGGATGAAGGGGGACGGGGATAATGCAATCGGGGAGGGGGATTTCGTTTTGAAGAAGCGATTTTAACAATAACTTCGCCAGGGGCTCGGCCAAGTTTTCTATAAACCGGTATTTCAAAGCATGAATCATTTGTTTAATGAGAGAGTTTTCGTATGAAGCGGCGACTATAAGACAGTCAAGAAATGACTTCTGCCGCTTTTGGCACGACGTACAGACCTTTCCCTGCGGAGTCAGCACATTTTCGCAAAGGGGACAGATCTGGCGGTCCGGAACTTCAATTGTTGAAAAGCATTTTTCGCAAAGCCACGTTTCGTGAGTTTCGCAACCCAGGCAGGAAATGGGGAAGAGAGTGTCTAGAATAAGTTTTTTCATCCGAAAATAGAGCAAATGGATGCAATCGCGCTTTTCCCCTGAATTTTATCACGAAAAAGTCTTTTTATTCAAGAATCCAAAAAGTTTGTTGACTTTCCAAAATTGTGCTACTATATATTCCAGCTGAACCCCGCACCAAATTTTGGTATTTCCGTTGAAGCGAATTGTCCAAGCAAGATCTTGTGCCATTCTGAAATTTGGTGCGGGGTGAATACAAAAACAAAATGAGATATTTTCTCAATGAAAGTTTAATTTGCTATCGTTCTTTCGCCAAGCAGAAGTTGCATTCTGCGGGGCTTTTTTGTTTTTAAAAAAATGTTGGGTATTTTTTCCCGAAAAAACAGGTGCCTTGGAATAGACGTGGGAACAACCGGAGTAAAAATTGTTGAACTGAAACTGGACAACAATATGCCGATTTTTGCCAATTACGCTTTGTCTTATGATTCCGGGTCACTGCTTCAGTCAAGAGACCTTGAATTTTTGGGCGATCAGGTCAGTGAAATCGTCGGGGCTGTCCTAAAGCAGGGAAAGTTCGGCACCAAAAAGGCCGTGCTGGGAATCCCCGGATTCCTGGCTCTCATTTCTTTTATTGAACTGCCGGAAATGCCCCAATCAGAAATCGAGCAGGCGGTAAGATTCGAAGCCAGCAAATATATTCCTACTCCCCTTGACGAGGTCAGTTTGGGTTGGGAAGTGGTCGGCAGTTTTCAGGATAAACCGGTTGAAGGAACACAAACGCGCCAAAGTAGCAAACTTCAGATTATGGTTGTAACGGTTCCTAAAAGCGCGGTTGCCAGCCTCACTGAAGTAACCCGAAATAACAGGCTGGATGTCGCGGCATTGGAAATAGAAAGTTTTGCGATTACAAGATGTCTCATTGGAAATGATCGCGGCACATTCATGATTGTCAATATCGGAGCCAAAGCTACCGATTTCACCATTGTAAGCGATGGGGTAATAAGAATGACCCGCAGTGTTGACGTAGGGGGCGCTGAAATTTCGCGCTCAATTGCCGGCGGATTGGGCATTGATCTTCAGCGGGCCGATAAACTCAAGAAGTCAAGCCAGATTGATTTGATGAACAAGGGGGACAGGACAGCTCTTTTGATATATCCGGTTGTCGGCATGATTCTGGACGAAATAAAACGTATTCGAGAGCTTTATCACAAAAAGAGCCCCTTGAAAAAAATAGAAAAAATTATATTCACCGGCGGAACGTCCAAGATGAACTCGCTCGTTAAGTATTTTGCCGGCGAGCTGTCTCTTGAATGCCAGCTGGGAAATCCTTTGGCCAGGATTGGTGCGGAGAAGAAATACGAAAAAGTTATTGAGGAAGTCGCGCCGGAGCTGGCAGTCGCTATTGGTTTGGCCCTGCGGGGACTAGGCGAGAAATAGGGAAAATGGTTTACTTAAAAAGTAATCTCTAAAAATAAAAAAATGGTCACAAATATCAATCTAGTCACTCCGGAAAGCGAAAAAAAGCCCCTGTTGACCGGAAAAGCGTCACTGGCTCTTTCAGTGGGTCTTGTGATATTAATGGTGGGTGTGTACGGCGCGCTGAGTTATTTGAAGTGGAGATATTTGTCTGAAAAACGGGATACGGAAACTCAAATCCAGGACGAAAAGAATAAAATGAGCGGGCCGAATTACGTGGCTGTTTCCGATTTTCAGGAGAGGCTGGATGTTTTGAGCAAAGTTGTTGATGATCATTCCTATTGGGACGCTTTTCTCAAAAGCTTTAGCAAGTACATTTTGCCCGAAGTGCGCTTGACGAATCTGTCATGGGACGAGAGGAAGAACGTGATGGAAATCAAGGGTATTGCTCCAAACTTCGAGGTTCTTTCCAGGGAAATTATTTTGCTTCAGAAATTTTCCGGCGCGGGATCGGTCGAGTTCAAAAACGCGAGCGAAAAGGCGGCCGGAGAGAATAGTCAGGGCGGAATCATTTTCGAACTGGATGTCAAGATTGAAAAAAATATTTTAAACGGAGAATCTTCGTGAGGAAACTGGCCAATGCCAGGCTCCCAGCGTAGCGTGGAGACGTTAATCAAAAAACTTAATATAAAAAAATGATAAAAAAAATTATTGGAATGAAGGTGTTTATACTTCCTCTTGCAGTTGCGTTTTCGGTTATGTTTGCGGTTCTTTTTGTCAAGCCCGTCTATTCCGATATGATGACGGCAAGAAAATCCGTCGAGACCAACAGACAGCAGCTGGCCAGTCTTCAAAACCAGAATGCGAAACTCGCAGATCTCAAAACCAGATGGGAATCAATGGAGGAAAAAAAAATGATTCAGGGTGCTTTGCCGGAAGATCAGAGCGTTGATGATTACATGTCAGAGCTCTACAGTCGGGTTAGCCGAAGCGGAATGCTGCTTAAGAATTTTGCAATCCAGGAAAGCAGTTTAGTCAACTTGCCTTACGTGTGCGGTGCCAGCGGGGAAGCGGCGGCTGGCGGAACGCCAGCAACGGCACCGGCAATGACAGAAAATGTGTCAAATACTGCTTCTGCTGAAACGCCTCTGGTTTCGGCAACATGCGCGAATGCTCTGGATGTCAGCATTTCCCTGAATGGAACCTGGGAACATCTCTTGGGCTTCTTGAAATATCTGGGGGACACCAATCGCATCGCCAACGTGAAGAGCATTGCGGTTGCATCGAACGTAAACGGCCAGCAAGCAGAGAGCAATCCCGATCTTCTGAAGGCCGATGCGGTGGTTCAGGTTTACTACAAACCAGAAAGCGAGGCAAGCAGTATAGGAACAATCAGTAGCTTGACCAGCGGGAGGGGTTTCAATGAAAGCGTTCTGGAGAAGATTAAAAATATTATCTTCTCGGCGTATGAAGAACCGGGTGTTTCCGAAACCGGCGAAAGAAATATATTTAAATAGCTGAAATGGCGGCAAACGATGCAAAAAACAACGTCCCCGATGAAGAAGGGCGAAAAATTGACTGGGAAAGTTTCCGAATATCTCCCGATATAGTCAGTATTGTTCCTTATGAAGCGGCCAAGCAATATCAATTTGTTCCGCTGGAGAGAGACGGACGGACTTTGAGAGTTGGAGTGGTTGATATGGATAACATCGAGGCGCAAAACGCTCTTCAGTTTTTGGCCGAAAAAAGCAGGCTCTCTATCGAGCTTATCAAAATATCCGAGAAGGATTTCAAAAAAGCTCTTGAGGCGTACACGAGTCCCGAGTTGACGATTACGAAGGCGCTTGAATCTCTAAGCGCGCAGGAAAAAACCGAAGTCCTTGCAAAAGAAATAACAGGAGAGGAGAAGAGGGGAGCGGAGGCCGTGATGAAAGAAGCGCCGGTCGCGAAAATTGTGGAAGTCATCCTGCGAAATGCCATTGAAGGAGCGGCCAGCGATATCCATATTGAGCCGCTCGAGGATAAAGTAAGAGTCCGTTATCGCCAGGATGGAGTCCTCCATAATTCGCTGATTCTTCCCAAAAAAATCGGACCGGCCGTCGTTTCAAGAATAAAGATCTTGTCCAACCTGAAGATAGACGAAAAAAGAAAGCCCCAGGACGGGAGGTTCAGGATAATCGAGAGCGGGAGGCAAATTGACCTGCGAGTTTCGTCACTTCCGGTCTCTATGGGCGAAAAGATAGTGATGAGGGTGCTGGACAAAGAGAAGGGCTTGCTCGATCTTGAAAATCTTGGCGTGACGGGGCGGAATTACAGGATCATCAAAGAAAGCATTTTTGAACCGTACGGAATGGTTCTCATTACCGGGCCGACTGGTTCGGGCAAATCAACCACTCTTTACGCGGTTCTAAAGATTCTGAATAAAGAGGGGGTTAATATCATTACCCTCGAAGATCCGGTTGAGTACGCGATTGAAGGGATAAACCAAAGCCAGGTGAAACCCGAGATTGGATACACTTTCGCGACAGGTCTGCGATCCATCCTTCGGCAGGATCCTGACATTATCATGGTTGGGGAAATTCGCGATAAGGAAACGGCGGAGCTTGCGGTTCACGCGGCGCTCACCGGCCATGTCGTTCTTTCCACTCTTCATACCAACGACTCGATAGGAGCTATTCCCCGTCTCATCGATATGGGAGTCGAGCCCTTTCTGATTGCTTCTTCTCTCCGGGCCGTAGCCGCCCAAAGACTGGTGAGAAAAATTTGTGAATTTTGCAAAGAAGAAGTAAAAATCACCGAGGCGATTAAGGAAACAATTGAAAGAAACCTCTCTTCGGTTCCCGAAGATCAAAAAAAAGATATTAACTTATCCGGCGAAATCAAAGTTTATAAAGGCAAGGGATGCCCGAAATGCGGCGGAACGGGAATGAAAGGCAGAGTAGGGATTTTCGAAGTATTTTATGTCGACGATGAGATTATCAATCTTTTGAGCGGCAAGATGGAAGAGGATGTTTTGCGCAAGACAGCCAAGAATCAGGGTATGACAACTATGAAACAGGACGGGATATTGAAAGCTCTGAAAGGAATCACTACTCTGGAAGAAATTGAAAGGGTGACCGAAGAGGAATCGCTGGAAATTGATTAAAAACTAATTAAAAAGAATATGAGCAAGAAAAAAGTGCTAATCGTGGAGGATGACAATTTTGTGGCCGAAGTATATTCGACCAAACTTTTGGAAATGGGACACGAAGTTCAAATTGCTCAAAACGGAGAGGAAGGACTGGCTTTAATTGAAAAGAGCAAGCCCGATCTTGTATTGCTTGACATCCTGATGCCGGTTATGGGGGGAATTGAGCTGCTGGAAGAACTTAAAAAAAAGGTTGAGTGGAAAAATATTCCCATTATTCTTCTTACAAATGTTGGAGAAAAAGAAAGCATCCAAAAGGCAAGAAATTTGGGGGTTCAGGATTACCTTATTAAGTCTCATTTTACGCCGGCGGAAGTCATTGAAAAAATAGAATCAATTCTCGGAAAATAAAATGGAAAATAAAATGGAAAATAAAGCTCAAATTGAAGCCAAATTCAACAGCTACCTTGAAATGGTAGCTCAACAAGAAGCGTCCGATTTGCATTTGAACGTGGGGCGGCCGCCGATTCTCCGGATTGACGGGAAACTTTATCCGGTTGCCGGCGAAGAGAAACTCTCGGATCAGGCCATGACGCAGATTGCCCAGGCAATTCTCAACGAAGAGCAAAAAAAGCGTCTTGAAAAGGAAAAACAAATTGATTTCTCAATAGATTTGCACGGAAAAGCCCGTTTTCGCTCCAATGTCTTTTATCAGAAAGGTTTTGTAAGCGCCGCCTTTCGGCTGATTCCCTCGAAAATAAGAACTCTTGAGGAACTCAATATGCCGGCCGCGCTGTATGAGCTGACGAAGCCCTCGCAGGGATTTGTTTTAATCACTGGTCCCTGCGGCCACGGCAAATCAACAACTTTGGCGGCCCTTATTGATCATATCAATCATTCCAGACAGGATCACATTATCACCATCGAAGATCCCATCGAGTATATTTTCGATCCGGATATGTGCATCATTGACCAGCGGGAAGTGTTTCAGGACGCAACGGATTTCCAGACCGCGCTTCGGGCGACTTTTCGGGAAGACGCCGACGTGATTATGGTCGGCGAAATGCGGGATATCGAGACGATCAGCACGGCTCTGACAGCGGCGGAAACAGGACATCTTATTTTTGCTACCCTTCATACTAATGACAGTGCTCAGACAATTGATCGGATCGTTGATGTTTTTCCGGCCCATCAGCAGAACCAGATCCGGATGCAATTGGCGCAGACGCTTTTGGGTGTTGTTTCCCAAAGACTGGTGAACAAGACTGACGGCGGACGCGTTCCGGCGGTTGAAATGCTTTACAACAACAACGCGGTTTCCAATCTGATAAGAGAGGGAAAAACCCATCAGATTAATCTGGTCATAGAAACCTCAAGGGAGCAGGGCATGGTATCGCTCAATTATTCTTTGGCGGATTTGGTGAAAAGGAGTATAATATCACTGGAAGAAGCGGAGACATATTCAACGGACAGAAACGAACTCAAAATTCTTTTGAGATAATTCATGAAATACAAATACAAAGCCAGAGACCAGGCTGGGGGAATGCAGGAAGGTTTCGTTGAAGCCTCGACTCTTGATCACGCAACCTCTCTGCTTCAGCAGCATAATTTAGTCGTTGTTTCTATTGTTCCGGAGAAGGAGAGCGGATTTCTGGCCGGACTTTCGAGGCTCTGGGAAGGAGTGTCAGCCAAAGAGTTTGTCATCTTTTCAAGGCAACTGGCGGTTATGATTGAGGCAAAGGTGCCGCTTCTTACGGCCATAAAAAGCATTTCGGATCAGACAGTCAATCCTTATTTTGCCAGAATTCTCAATTCAATCCTTTCTGATATTGACGAAGGGAAAGCTCTCTCTGAAAGCTTGAAAAAGCATCCGGAAGTCTTTTCCGATCTGTATGTCAATATGGTGCAATCGGGGGAAGTTTCCGGCAATCTTCAAAAATCTCTTGAAAATCTGGCCAATAACATTGAAAAAAATTATACCCTGACCCAGAAAATAAAGGGAGTCCTTTATTAT
>PFVO01000016.1 GCA_002790655.1 Candidatus Moranbacteria bacterium CG_4_9_14_3_um_filter_44_28
GAAATCCTGAACTTAAAAACTGCCAAAGAACCTGTAAAAAATATCGGCTCGAACCATATTTTGGGAAAAGAAAATTTTTAATCATAAGGAAACATTTAGAGAAATTAGTCGATTTTCTAACTAAATTATAAATTAGGGATTGAAACCAAATAAAGGTCGATCTTGCTAGCAGAGTAAAACTCGCTAGGAGACAAAAATTCAAATTAAATATTAGTAAATATTAAAATGAAAAGAAAATTTAGTATTTTGTTAGTTAGTTGGTACGGTGCCGACTGGATTAGTTTTGAGTTTGGTGGGGATTGCCTTGACTTCTGAGGCCGCGCTAGAGCCAATGCAAAGAAAAATGTGGTTTTCCAAACCCGGTTCGTGAGTGACGTTGCCCAAGACAGGTTAATAAACCGATTCGGTGGAGTCAAGATCAAAGATCTAGACCTAATTGGCGCTAAGGCAGTTTATTTACCGCCAAAGGCAGAAGCAGCTTTAGCTCATCAGTTCGGGGTTTTAAGAATTGATGATGACGTGGTTGTCGAAGCTTTAATTAGGGGTGGCATCGCTACTAAGCCAACTCCCACCCAACCTTCAGAAGTTCTACCTTGGGGAGTTGATAGAATTGATACTGATTTGGTGTGGGGAATTACTACTGGCGATCCAATTCAAGTAGCAATTGTTGATACTGGTATTGATGTTAAGCATCCTGATTTGGTTGGTAATCTCAAGGGCGGAGTAAGCACTGTCGCTTATACCAGAAAGTACAATGACGATAATGGTCATGGCACTCATGTAGCCGGGATTGCGGCGGCGATTGATAATACCATCGGCGTTGGCCCAAAGATTGATTTATATGCGGTTAAAGTTTTAGATAGGCGTGGCTCGGGTTATTTATCAGATGTTATTGAAGGGCTTGACTGGGCAGTTGCCAATGGGATGCAAGTGGTAAATATGAGTTTGGGCACTGCCTCTGATGTTCAATCTTTCCACGATGCAGTGGCCAGAGTTTACGCCGCCGGCATTACCCAGGTAGCAGCTGCTGGCAATACTGGCGGAGCAGTCATTTATCCGGCTACCTATCCAGAAGTGATTGCTGTTTCGGCAACTGATAATACTGATACCATTGCTTCTTGGTCTTCTCGTGGTTTAGAAATAGATTTAGCTGCTCCAGGAGTCAGCATTTACTCCACTTATAAGGGTTCAACTTATAAGACCTTGAGCGGAACTTCAATGGCTGCTCCTCATGTTGCTGGTGTTGCGGCATTAGTTTTAACGGTTCCGGAAAAATGCGAATTTTTATTAGATTCGGTTTCCGGCTGCTCTCCAGCTGAAGTTCAACAAAGATTAGAAGCAACCGCTGAAAATTTAGGAGTTGTTGGCAAAGACAATCTTTATGGCTCTGGTTTAGTTGATGCAGAAAAAGCAGTGCTACAATAAGCTTCGGATAAAAACCTGAAGATTTTTATAGCGAGTTTTACTCGCCAAGGTTTGAAATTGTCAAAGAACGCGGCGAGCCCGTTAAATTTTTTGGGCTTCTCCGTTGCCCCGAGCGAGGCGAGGGGCGTCCGCCGTTAGGCGGATTCCCTCGTGGCCTTCGGGAAACTCTGTCCGAGCTATTTTAAGAATAGCCTACCAAATGGAGAGATGCCGGAGCGGTTGAACGGGCCGCACTCGAAATGCGGTAGACTCGCAAGGGTCTCGGGGGTTCGACTCCCTCTCTCTCCGAAAATTAAATTTTCAAAAATATGCCAAAGAAAATCAACCTTTAAAGAGTATCAGAAGTTTGTAAAAACGATTGCCAAGAAGTTTGAAAATTCCAATGGGGAAATTATTGGGGAAAATATGAGCAAACTGAAAAAACGCTATCCAAAAGAATTCACAACCGAAAGGGCGAAAAGAAAAATGGTTGATTAGGGGGAGAAATAGGGGAGATTGGGGAAATTAGGGGAATTAGGGAAATTGGGGAAAACTTATGAACATCATTTTACAAGACAAGGCGAGATTTTTTGACGATCCGGAAGGGCGAAGGGCCTGGATTTATGGGTTTTCTGAATATGAATTTCAATACGACGAACAGCAGTCGCGGACGGTGCTCAAATGGCACCACCATGAAAAAATTTGGGAGACGATATATATTATAGAAGGAGAGCTAATCACGCGGTGGAAAGAAAATGGGGAAGAGAAAGAGCAAGCTGTGAAAGCGGGTGATCTCATTGAGCCGGGATTCGTTTCGCATACTTTCGAAAATCGGTCTGATGGGGTTACAAAATTCATTGCTGTGAAACTTGTACTTTCGGGAAAAGATAAAAAAGAGGTAATTGAGAAAGATAAGGTTTATGATTAAGTGATAATGATAAACATTCAATGTTAGGTTTCACCTAACATTGAATGTTGGATAAAAAAATGCGCATTGACCCCCACGTTCATTGCCGCGATGGTAAACAGTCGTACAAAGAAACGATAAAGCACGCTTTTGAAGTTGCGAGTTTTCAAGGCGTCACGAAAATATTTGATATGCCGAATACCGATCCGCTGATTACAACAGAACGGCATGTTCAGGAACGCCTGAAACTCGTTCCGAAAGAAAGAATAAATGATTATTATATCTGGATTGGAGTGACAGTAAATGAACGGCAACTCAAAGAAGCAGTGAAATGCTGGGAAAATTACAAAAATGTCATCGGCCTCAAGATGTTTGCCGGAAAATCGGTGGGCGATCTCACAGTTGCTGAAAAAAATGACCAAAAAAAGGTCTATGAAATTCTCGCAGGATTAGATTATCCGGGCGTAATCGCAGTTCATTGCGAAAAAGAAAGTTTTTTGAAAAATGATCTCTGGAATCCGAAGAATCTGATTACGCATGCCGAGGCGAGGCCAAAGGAATCAGAGATTGAATCAATAAAAGACCAGATTGAACTTGCGAAAGGGGCTGAATTTTCCGGAACGCTTCATATTTGCCATATCTCATCGCCGGAATCAGTTGAACTGGTCGAGGTTGCCCGATCAGATATGAAAATGACCTGCGGAGTGACGCCTCACCATACCATATGGTCTGACGAGATGCTTGCGCGACCGGACGGACTGCTATACAAGATGAACCCACCGCTTCGGGACAGGGAGTCTGTCGAGAAATTGCGCGAATATTTGCGAAAAGGGAAAATTGACTGGATTGAAACGGATCACGCCCCGCATGCGGTCGGGGAAAAAATGTTCGAGCCATATATGTCCGGATATCCCTCGCTTTATCTGTATAAAAATTTTATGGAAGACTTCCTGCCGGGCATTGGCGTCAGCCAAGAATTAATTGAAAAAATGACAAGCGGGAATATTTATAAAACATTTGGGGATAAGTTGAAATAATATGGAGATTACGAGACATTGCTTTAGAGGTTTTGGATGCCAAATAAGTAATTCAGTAGGTCGCTAAAACTCCCGACTGACGGGAGTTTTTCTTTACATCAAACAGAATCACTGCTAAGTTAAATAAAGGCAAAATTTATGCTTTCAATTATTCAAGACAATCTGGGCTTGAGTGTGATCGGAGCGGCGATCGTGGATATTTTGCTTTTGATCTGGAATATTTTTCTGCATCTCAATATAAGCCGGATCAAAAGAAACCAGCAGCAACTTTTTTCCGGAAAGAACGGGGCTGATCTTGAGAAAACGATTCTTGAACACGCGAAAAATATGAAAGAGCTTGATCGGGATATTCAGGATCTCTATGGCATTTCGAACCAGATTCACAATTTGGCAAAAAAATCAGTGCATAAAGTCGGGATTGTGCGTTTCAATCCCTTTAAGGATTTTGGGGGAGATCAAAGTTTTTCGGTGGCGCTTCTCGACGGTGAGAATTCCGGAGTGGTGATTTCCGCGCTTCACTCAAGGGAAAGCAATCGGGTTTATTCGAAACCGGTTGAGAAAGGAAAAGCAGTGAAATATCCGCTGACGGATGAGGAGCTGGAAGCCATAAAAAGGGCGGAAGCAGGGGCTGGAGCGGGAAAGAAAGCGTGAATTTAGAAATTAGGGAAATTGGGGTAATCGGGGAAATAAGGGAAATTTTTTTATGGAAGAAATTGGGAAGAAAAAAGTGAAAATTCCGTCGCTGGTAATCGTGAAGAAGTTCGCAGAGCTTTTGGGTTTGACAGTGACGGACGTAATAAAAGAGTTGATGAAGAACAAGATTCTTGCGACGATCAACGATGAGATTGACTATGATACAGCGGCGGTGATCGCGTCGGATTTGGGGTTTGAAATAGAAGAAGATCTTGAGGCAACCGGGACTGGCGCGATGACACTTAAACAGCTCGACGAGGTTCTCAAAAAAGAAAAAGAATCGGGGAAAAATTTGAGACACCGCCCGCCGGTCGTCACGATTTTGGGACATGTTGATCACGGAAAAACAACTCTTCTTGATGCCATCCGTAAAACTTCTGTTGTCGAAAAAGAAGCTGGCGGAATAACCCAGCACATCAGCGCTTATCAAGTGAAAAAGAAAGGAGAATTGATCACTTTTGTTGACACGCCGGGTCACGAAGCTTTTTCAGCAATGCGGGAACGGGGAGTTAGTCTGGCCGATATTGCTATTTTAGTGGTGGCGGCTGATGACGGCGTCCGGCCGCAAACGGAAGAAGTGATTCAGTATCTCAAAGAGAAAAAAATTCCGATGGTGGTGGCGATTAACAAAATTGACAAGCCCAATGCCAATATTCAAAAGGTAAAACAGGAACTGGCTGATCGGGAAATTATAATTGAGGAGTGGGGCGGAAAAGTGGTCTGCGCCGAAATTTCGGCCAAACAGAACATTGGAATTGACGAACTTCTTGACATGATACTCCTTGTGGCCGAAGTTGAAGACTTGAGAGCGAATTATAAACGGTTGCCATTGGGAGTCGTGGTTGAAGCCCGTCTTGATTCCAAGAAAGGAAGCATCGCGACAGTTTTGGTGCGAACAGGAACTCTCAAGGAAGGGCAGGATGTAATTGCCGGAGCAATTTCCGGGCGGGTGAGGAGACTTGAAAATTTCAAAGGAAAGCAACTGAAAGTTGCCGAACCTTCGACGCCGGTGACAGTGATTGGGCTTAATCAACCTCCGAATGTGAATGATGTTTTGCAGGGCATTGCGGACTTGAAATTCGCAAAGGCAATCCAGAAAGGCCTCGAAGCTGAAGGAAATGGCGCGAAAAAACTTGATTCGAAGACGATGCTGAAAAGTATTGAGGATCAGAATATAAACCGCCTCAATATTGTTCTCAAGACGGATGTTCAGGGGTCGCTCGAAGCGATTGACCAGATTTTGGGAACGATTAAATCCGACGAAGTTGGAATAAATTATGTGAAGCAGGGGGTAGGCGATATTACTGAATCGGATGTGAAGCTTGGCCAAAATTCAGGGGCAGTTGTTTTCGGCTTCAACAGCCAGCCGACCACGGTGGCCAAGCGTTTGGCGCAGATGAATAATGTGGAAATAAAGACTTATCGGGTGATTTATGAGTTGGTAGAGGAAATCAGGAAGCGGCTGGAAGAAATGTTGGGCGAGGAAGTTGTCCGGACTGATCTTGGAAAACTGAAAGTTTTGGCAGTCTTCAAAACCGGAAAACAGGACATGATTGTGGGCGGAAAAGTTACTTCCGGCAAAATGATAAATGGCGAAAACATTGAAGTTTTTCATAACGAAAAATTATTAGGACGAGGAAAGCTTTCAAATCTTCAGCAAAACAAAATTAATATTGATAAAGTGAAAGAAGGGCTCGAATGCGGGATTACTTTTGAGGGGGAAGCAAGAATCAAAGAGGGTGACACGCTGGTTTGTTTTCATGAAGAGGTGGTGAAGAAGACGTTGTAAGAAATTTACTATATGTTTTCCAGGATTGACCGTATCAATGAATTGATAAGAGAAACTTTGGCGGAAATTGTTGCAAGGGAGCTAGAAATGCCTCCCGGTGTTTTTGTGACGGTCGTGAAAGTTGACACTTCGCGCGATCTTCGCTACGCTAGAGTGTTTGTGAGTATTTTTCCGGAAAAGAAATTTGGGAGGATGCTGGAGCTTCTTGAGAAAAAAATCTATTTGATTCAGGGAATGCTCAATAAAAAGCTTCACATGAAGCCATTGCCGAGAATCGAGTTCGCGGCAGATAAAACCGAAGCCGAAGCGGATAAAATTGAAAAATTGTTAAAGGAAATTTAAAAAAATACTAAGATATGATCTATAAATTCTCCAAAGAATTCAACCAGATCAAAAAAGAGCTTGAGAAGGCGAAAAGAATTCTTCTCGTGGCTCACGCGCGGCCGGATGGCGATACCGTCGGGTCAGTTTTCGTTTTGAAAGAATATTTGGCCGGCAGTCTGGGGAAAAAAGCGGTTGTGACTTGTCTCGATTCTTTTTCTGAACACCTGAAAGATATCTTCGTTGGTGAAGATTTTGTAGATCCGGAAAAAGTGAAAATAAATGATTATGATCTTTTGATAGGCTGTGACGCGGTTGAACGTGGATTTGAAAAAATCGTGACCAGCAAGAATAAAAACCAGACAATTATTCTTCTTGACCATCATCCTCACTTGGAAATGAAAAAAATAAAGCCTGATATCGTGATAAGCGACGAAAATTACTCGGCCGTTTGCGAGATACTTTATGACTTTTTTGATTTTCACCGGATTGAAATCAGCAAAAAAATGGCAACCTATCTTCTCACGGGAATTTTGGGCGACACGGGAATGTTTCAGCACGCCAACACCACTCCCCGGGTGATGGAAATAACAGCCGGCCTAATGAGAAAGGGAGCGCCGCTTGCCAAAACCATTCAGTCGAGCTTTAAAAGCAAGAGACTTGAAACGCTGAAATTGTGGGGCCGTGCTCTCGAGCGCGCCGAGATGAATGAGAAAACCGGGGTCATAATGTCGTATATAACAAAGGAGGATCTTGATGAGCTCGGCGCTACTTCAGAGGATATTTCAAGCGTGGCGGAAATCCTAAATACCGTTTCGGAAGCCAAATTTTCATTGGTGCTGGCGGAGCAGGAGGACAACAAAATAAAAGGAAGTCTTCGCAGTGAATGGTATAAGAACGTGGATGTTTCCGAGATCGCGAGAAAACTTCGCGGCGGCGGACATCGCCTCGCTAGCGGGTTTGAGGTTGCAGGGAAATTAGTGAAAAATGAAGAGGGAATTACGGTGGAATAAAATTCTTTTTATGCTTCAATACAAAAACCTCGAAGAAAAAATAAAAGCGTGTCAGAGATGTCATCTTCGCGAGACTTGCCTCAACGTTGTCCCAGGCGAAGGCAATGTCAATGCCGAAATTATGTTTATCGGCGAGGGACCGGGTGAAAATGAGGATAAGCAGGGCCGGCCGTTTGTGGGCGCGGCGGGAAAGTTTCTGGATGAATTAATTGCAATAATTGGAAAAAAACGGGAAGAAGTTTTCATTGCCAACATTTTGAAATGCCGCCCGCCGGGAAACCGCGATCCGCTTCCCGAAGAAGTGGAAGCTTGCTGGCCGTGGCTAGTGGAGCAAATAAAAACAATAAAGCCTAAATTGATTGTTCTTCTGGGGCGACATGCCATGGAAAGATTTTTGCCCAACCAAAAAATTTCCAAGATTCGCGGGCAAGCTCTGCGCCGGGAAGTTCCCGAAATTGGCAAACAAGTCTTTTATGTAATGTATCATCCCGCTGCGGCGCTTTATCAGGGAAGCTTGCGGGAAGTTTTAATTTCTGACTTCAAAAAAATTCCAAAGGTGCTGGAAGCAATAGAGAAGGAAGAAGATATACCGGTGGCGGATAAAGTTGAAGAGAAAGTTGCGGTGGAGGAGAATAAGCAGACGACGCTGTTTTAGTTAAAAGTTTGTTGACCATCACTTCAAATGATGGTAATTTTTTATCAGTTGCGTTTCGGCCGGGTGGCGAAGTAGTCTAACGCGGCGGTCTGCAAAACCGCTATTCATGGGTGCAAATCCCATCTCGGCCTCAAAATAACCTGCCCGGGTGATGGAACAGGCAGACATGCAGGACTTAAAATTCTGTGGGAGAAATCCCGTGCGAGTTCGAGTCTCG
>PFVO01000039.1 GCA_002790655.1 Candidatus Moranbacteria bacterium CG_4_9_14_3_um_filter_44_28
TGCTACGGCAAGGTTTTTTTTATTTTCAGCCTTGACAAAAGTCTAAAAAGCATTATTTTAAAATCAAGGAAGGCTTGCTTGGGCCAAACAGTGCCGCCCAAGCTAGTCAGCCTACTCCCGGCAGAGGGTTGGACTAGCCAAAGGCTTGCCAATACTTCACTATGCCGGGAGTATTTATTTCCTAAGCGCCTCAATCGGCGAAAGCCTTGAGGCTTTCCAAGCCGGGTAAATTCCGAAAATTATTCCAGTGACGGCCGAAAAGCCGACGGCGGTGAAAATCGTTCTGGCCGGAACTGAAAACTGAAGAAGAAAGCCGAGCCGGATCAGAAAATTGTTGAGAAGATAAGTGGCCACCACGCCAAAAACAATCCCCACCGCTCCGCCAAGAAGCGTGACAATAATGGCTTCAAAAAGAAATTGGCGCAAAATTCCCGAATTTGAGGCGCCGACCGCTTTTCGGAGGCCAATTTCGTGAGTCCGCTCGGTGACGGCCACGTACATCACGTTCATAATCCCCACACCCCCCACAATAAGCGAAATGGAAGTGAGAGCCAGAAGCAAATAATTTATCGTTCCGAAAACCTTATCAATCATCTCTTTTCCTTCGGCGGCCGACATAACCGTGAAATCTTCCTTGTCGGGATTGGTTATGTCGTGTTCTTTGCGCATCGCTTCCCGGATGTCAACCGCCGTTTCCTCGATGCGCGAAGTGTCTCTCACTTTGAAAGTAATGAACTGAACGTAATCAATACCCATTAGCTTTTTGTTAAGAGTCTTGAGGGGAACATAAATCGCGTCGTCAAAATTGAAAAATCCGGCCGCTCCCCGCTCTTTTACCACGCCGATGACGCGATAGCTCTGGTTTTTTATCTTGATATTTTTCCCGACTGCGTCCCCTTCCCCGAAAAAACTTTTTTTGACACCCGCTCCAATCACTGCCACTTGAGCCACACCGGCTTCATCTCCTTCCCCAAAAAAAGATCCTTCAGTCATTTGAATTTGGCGGTCAATTTCCGTATAGCCCGGATTCACTCCAAAAAGAATAACTCTTTTGTTTGTTCCATTGTAGCTTACCAATTCCTGATCAATGTTCCCAGCGCTCCAGGTCCGGACATTCGGGATTTTCGCCACCGCTTCAGCGTCTTCTTCTTTGAGTGTCGTGATTGCCAGTCCTGTCGCCCGGCCAGTGATATTTTCCGAAGAAGTTTCAGAAACACCCGGAACTTTCACTTCCACCTGAATATAATCCGTTCCAAAAACCTCGACTTGCCCCATAACATAATTCTTGAGCCCCGCTCCGCCGGCCATGACGATTATGACTGACGTTATCCCGATCACAATCCCGAGCACCGTAAGCGCCGTCCGCAATCTGTTCACTTTGAGATTGCGAAGAGCCAGGCGAAAAACAACCGCCCATTCATGAGGAGAACGGATTGTTAAATGTAATAGTGAATGGAAAAAACTTTTCATATTCAATTATTCGTACCGCAGCGCTTCAACAACATTGAGTCTCGCGGCTTTGCGGGCAGGGTAAATTCCAAAAAATACTCCCACCAGTGCCGAAATGGAAACTGCCAGAAGAATTGACGAGGGAATGACGATAAACGGCCAGTGATAGCCCAACTTTTGAATAATGAGGGCCGCCAAAGCGGAAATTGCAATACCGGAAATGATGCCAACTATCCCGCCGATAAGCGTAATCACCACTGCTTCAATCAAAAATTGAAGCATAATTACCGAATTTTTGGCGCCGATCGCTTTCCGCAGGCCCACTTCGCGAATGCGCTGATTGACGGAAATAAGCATCGTGTTCATTATTCCCACTCCGCCGACCATCAAAGATATAGCCGCGATAGCCGCCAGAAAATATTTTATCGCTCCGGTCACTTTCGTAATCACTTCCAGTCCTGTTCTTTGATCGCGCACTGAAAAATCATCGTCCTCCGGCTTTTTGATATCGTGCTGCTGGCGAAGCGTGGCAATAACATCAGCCTTCGCCCGGTTAATATTTCCTTCACTGTCAACCTTGAGACGGATAAAATTGAGATAATCCACCCCCAGCATAATTTTTTGGGCCGTGAAAAGAGGCATAAAAACAGCCGTGTCCTGATTGGAAAAGGCCGCCGAGCCCCGCTCTTCGAAAATCCCGATGACCTCAAAGCTCTGTTCACCGATTTTTATTTTTTTTCCAATCGCGCCGCTGTCTTCCTCAAACAGATCCGAAGCTACTTCTGACCCCAAAACAGCCAGCCGCGCCAGGCTGACCTCCTCTTCTTTCGTGAAAAAACGACCTGCGGCAATTTTGGCGTTTTCGACATCAATGTAGCTGGCCGTCGTCCCCCGATAAGTATAGTTTTTGTCTATTTCCCCGTACTGGACCGTGTCGTTGCCGCTGATATAGCCGGCTCCGTCCGTCACGTTGGGAACATTGCTCCTCTCGAGCAGCGCTTTCAAATCGTCGTATTTGAGAGTGGTGATAACTATTCCCAAGACGCTGGCGGGCGGTCCTTTCTCTTCAGCCGCTCCGGGAAGAACACCAATCAAATTTGAGCCCAATCCGCGCATCTGATCCAAAATGAGTTCTTGAGCACTGGTGCCGATAGCCATAATAATAATCACCGAGGCGATTCCAATCACAATTCCAAGTATCGTCAAAAATGAGCGGAACCTGGCCGCTTTGAGATTGTTGCAGGCGATTTTGATAGGATCGGAGAGTCTCATATTAAATAGCAAAAAGCAAATAGAAAAAATACATATAAAATATAAAACTGTTCGTGCGCGGAAGCGCACACCAAATTTTTGCTATTTGCTATTTTCTATTTGCTATTTTATTTTAATAATTTTTCTTCTCCGTCCGCCAGCAACCTCTTTTTCACCAAATAATCATCTTTCACCTTCCCGTCCAGCATTTTTATAATCCTCCTGGCGTGTTCGGACGTATAGGTTTCGTGGGTGACCATCACGATAGTATGGCCTTCGTCGTTCAGTCTCTGCAGAATCCGCATAATCTGGAGTCCAGCTTTAGAATCAAGGTTTCCCGTCGGCTCATCAGCCAAAATCAACGCCGGGTCGTTGACAAGAGCCCGGGCAATCGCCACTCTCTGCTGTTCCCCGCCGGAAAGCTGGTTGGAGAAATTATTGATTCGGTGTTCGAGACTCACCGCCATAAGAGCCTCGTGAACTTTTTTTCCAATGAGACTGCGCGATTCTTTCCGCTCGTCGTAGAGAAGAGGAAGTTCGACATTTTCAAAAACGGTTGTCCGGGGCAAAAGATTGAAAGACTGGAAAACAAAACCGACTTTCTGGTTCCGGAGAAACGCCAACTCATCATCGCTGAATTCTTCCACGTTACGGCCCTCAAAAAAATATTCTCCGCCGGTCGGCCGGTCCAAAAACCCGAGAAGCTGCATTAAAGTTGATTTTCCCGATCCGCTCGGCCCCATAATCGCCGCGAATTCTCCTTTTTCAATATCAAAAGAAACCCCGCAAAGGGCTTTTGTTATTACGCCTTCGTTATTATATTCTTTGCAAAGGTTTTTGACGGAGATTAACATAATAAAAAAATTACGCTATTTCGCCGACGTAACCACCTGCTCCCCCTCTTTCAACCCGCCCGCAATCTCCACCATCCCCTCATCCCCCTTCATTCCCGTTTTTACTTCCCGGTCAGCCGGTTTTCCGTTTTCCAAAACCTGCACAATTTTTTTTCCATTGCTTTCCTTCACCGCCCGCTCCGGGATTGTAAGGACGCCCGATTTCTGGGCAACCAAAATGTCAAGGTCCGCGCTTATTCCATCCTTGAAGCGGGTATCATCGCTTTCCATCGCCAGTTTCACGACGTAATCAACCACGTCCTGCACAACCGTTGCCGAAGGATCAACCGAGACAATAGTCGCGCCGAACTTCTCATCCGCCTCAAAAGCGTCGAAAACGACTTCCGCGTTTTGGCCGACTTTAATCTTGGCAATATCGGATTCAGGAACTTTGGCTTCCAGAACAAAATCATAAGAAATCATCTTGGCAAAAGCGTCCGTCGCCGTCGCGCCGATCACTTCGCCGACTTTGTAGTTCACTTCTTTTATAATTCCGTTGGCCGGAGCGCGAAGAACAGCCTTTCCGAGATTCACGAGCGCCGTTTCGTAAGCCGCTTCATAAGCCGCGACCGTCGCGTCTTTCGCGGCCTTTACGTAATTTGATTCGGCGGCATCAAGAGCGGCTTCGGCCGTATCCAATTTGTTTTCGGCTGAAGTTTCAGCGAGATCTGCCGTCTGGTCAGCCACGTCCAGCGCGTCTTTGGCCTGCTCGTAATTGGCCTCGGCCGTGTCAAGAGTGAGTCTGGCTAATTTGGTCGTCGCGCTGTCCGCGCCGTTTTCGTCTTTCACTTTGTCATAATATTCCTGCGCGTCTTCGTAATAATTTTTGGTGTCGGACACTTTTTGCCCGGCCGCGGTGATGTTTTTCTTATTGAGACTCTTTGTGTCGTCAAGATATTTTTCGGCGTTATCCGCTTCCACTTCGGCGCTGTGAATCGCGTCGTAGTTCGCTCCCGCGTCCGCCCGGGCCTTGTTCAGATTCGCTTTGGCCTGATCAACGGCGAGCTGAAGGTTTATGTCATCAAGATATCCAATCACGTCGCCTTTCCCTACTTTCTGCCCCACCCTCGCGTCAACCGACTTCACCCGGCCGGTATTTTCAAAATTGAGGGAAATCGTGTCATTGGCTTTGAGCGTTCCGCTCACTGAAATCGTTTCTTTTAGATCTCCCCGCTTCACTTCGGCAGTATTGTATTCCGTCTTTGGCTTTCGCAGAAAGGAAAAATAAACAATCCCGCCGAGGAAAGCGACTGCAATGAGTGTCCAGATTACGGTTTTTCGCTGAAACATTGAAAAATTGATCATTGACTGAAAATTGTGAATTGAAAATTGAAAATTAATTATATTTATCTCAAACTAAATTTGATTTTCCCCAACCTCTCAATATCCAAATTTATTTTCTCTTCAATTATATTCAAATCCTCCATTCCATCAATATATTTTTTCGCCGCCGAAAAAAATTCGTCTTCTTTTTGGGAAAAATTATTGTAGCTCGCGTCCAGCTCGCTGGTATTTTCAGATTTTAGCGCGGCCGTTTCTTCCATCCTCGCCAAAAAATTATTCATTGCCTCTTTGAGATTTTGGGCGCTTGGGCGCAAATCTCCGGGCAGCGCCTCCGTTTTCACCGCGCCGGCCTTCTCCTTTGCCCGCGCGATCAGATTTTTCATCTCATCGAGTGAAGCGCTTTCTCCGATCTCGCCAAAAACCGCCGCCACCTCAATAATCTGGCTCATATAATCAATAATTCCTTTGAGATCCGAGGCCTGGCGGCTGACTTTTGAAAAATAATCAACCGTCAGATTTTTGGCGGATTTTGTCATTTTCAAAGCGCCCAGTTCTTCCGTTTCCCGCCTGGCCAGTTCCGAATCGCGAATGATTGAATCCAGCTTTTCCTTGAACTGGCCCGATTCTTCCCGAATCGCGGCTGTATCCTTCTTTCCGCTGTCCCGAAAACTTTTCTCAATTTCCTCAACTTGAGAGCTGAAATCGTGCCTGGACTTTATGTCCCCGAGCTGCTGCACGAAACCGCGAATTTTTTTTCCATTGTAAAAGCCGTAGGAAAAAGTTCCCACCGCGGCAAGAAGCAAAATCAAAAGAAAATAGAGAATGAATTTTCTCATTGGTATAATTATGCTTCAGGAAAAAAGAAAAAGCAAGAAGAACTTGCTTTTATGTCTTTGGGTATAATCACGATATCAGGACATTGCGGTTGCCCTGCTTATTCTCGATTTGCCGACTCTTATCTCCGCTGGATAATCTTCGTTACTGTTTTTGTCCCGGTTGAGTTGCTCGCTTGAACGCTCACTGTATTCGCTCCAAGCTCAAGGGATATTCGGGCAGCAAACTTGCCTTTCTTTTTCGCTCTTAGAGTCGCTTTCACTTGGCCGTTTACGGAGATTACAACCGTGAGATATTTTCCCGTCTTGCCCGTCAGCCTAATGGAAGATTTTTTGGTTCTCTTTTTGAGGCTGACTTTGAGAGTGAGCCTTCCTTCCATATTTTTTTAGACCTGGCGGAAAAGTAAGTTGCATGATTCACGGTAAACTGGCATATGTATGAACCTTCCATATCGTCACCCGACACCCTCGTAAAATCTGAACCAAAAGCCTGAACATTTTGAGTGCTTATCAGCGGCGCTAAACCTACATTGAGGTAAGATTTATTGTCAGAAGATTGCTCGCAATCGTTGTTAAAACCAGTGGAGCAGATACCCACACCGCTGTCTCTCACTCCGATAGTTATTGTGACAGCTTGATCCTGTTCGGTAGTATTTACTTCCGTTGGAGTAATATTCAAGGATATAATTTCCAGCGCGGTAGAATCTTCAAAGGCCCTTGTCGTTTTCGGACAAAAAAACACCGCAAGAAATACGGCGAATGCAATTACTACAAAAAAAGCCGCCTTTTTATTTTTGTTTTTCATTTTTTTACGCTAAATCTTATCTAGGTGGATAATACTATATTCACTAAAATCAAGCAAGGCGGAGTTATGTATATTTTCCAACCAACCAAAAAACACCTTAAATAAGGCATTTTTCCGGACTATAAAACCGGAAAGTTTGAAACTGGCAGGAGCGCAAGGATTCGAACCTTGACGAACGGTTTTGGAGACCGTTGTGCTGCCATTGACACTACGCTCCCAATTTACACCTTCACTTCCTTATGCGGCGTGTGCTTGCGGCAGGTTTTGCAAAACTTTTTGAGAGAAAGTTTTTCCTTGATTTTTTTCTTGTTGCGGCAGGTGTGATAGTTCACTTTTTTGCAAACATCGCACCGGAGACCCACGAGATTTTCTTGAGACAAAATGTTTCAAATTAAAATTTAAAAACGAAGAACTAAAAACTAAGGAGCCGCTTTAGTTTTTCGCTTATCTTAGTCAATCCTTTCCCACTTATTTTTTTCCGGATCGTACTGATAGGAGTTCGTGTCGCCGACGTCCTCGTATTTGTCGCTTCCCTCTTTTAGAATGTAATCGTCTTCTCCCATTTCCCAATAGGCCAAAACTTTCAGGTCGTACCCTCCGCCCGCTTTGGCCGCCGCTTCTACCAGTATTTTTCGGGCGGTGTCCTCGTCAACGTCCGAATTTTCGTCGTCCTCGACCGCGTCGTAGTATTCCACATAGGCGTGGCTTTCGTCAACAAATTCAATGATGTCAGCCGCCCATTTCTGGTACTTGGCTTTTTTGGACGCGATTGAGTTGATGTTCGCGGCGACATAATCCATCAGTTTGCGGCGCTCATCAAGAACGTTTTTGTTGGTTTCGGCTCCGGTACATTTCACTTGCGCAACCGCCAGCTCCTTTTTTTCAGAGTTTTTCACGCCCTGCACTTCCACTTCGCGGTCTTCAAAATAATCAAGTTTTGCCAGATTGCTTCCCGCAAGAGCAATGCTTTCCGGCCCTTCGATGAAATAGGAATAGCCGCTGAACTGCTTGGCGGCTTCGTCATCCGGATAGACCCGTCGCAATTTTCCGCTGACCGTTGTCTGGCTTCCCGACTGGTCGGCAATTTTGAGCCACTCCCCGGCTTCGCACTGGGCATTGAAATTTTCCATTTCCTCGTCAAGATTTTCTTCGTCAATCGCCAAAATATCATCCCCATTGATTGCGTCCTCAAATGAAGATATTTCCGCGCCGTTTTCGCCTCCCTGCAGAAGCTTATTTTTTGCCTTGTAAGTCGAGTACCACAAGAAACCGGCGAAAATGAGAGCGATCGCGACAATCCCTCCCCAGATTAGTTTTGATTTGTTCATGTTTTTATGTATCACGTATTATGCATTAAGTATAAAGTATATTTATTTTTTTTCAAATACTTTTTAAATTTTGAGCCCAAGGGGAGAATCGAACTCCCGTCTCTTCCTTACCATGGAAATGTTCTGCCACTGAACTACTTGGGCGTTTCAACGCAAAAATATATTAGCACGGCAGACAAAAACCAA
>PFVO01000002.1 GCA_002790655.1 Candidatus Moranbacteria bacterium CG_4_9_14_3_um_filter_44_28
ATTTTTATTCTCGCCGTCTTTCCGGCAATTATTTTTATCGAACTTTTGGGCACTGCCAAATGATACGCCAAAAGCGCGACAACTTTTTCATTGGCTTTTCCTTTTTCCGGCGGAGCGGTGACTTTCACCCTATATTCTCCTTCGGAAATTTTCAGGACTTCGTTTTTCCCCGCTCGCGGGGTTACCTTGACATAAATTCTCATAAATCATTCACCATTCAATGTTGGGGTCGCCCTAACCTTGAATGTTAGAAAACATAATTTTTCCTCGCCTGTCCGCAAAAATCGCTTGCAGTTTTTTCTTTTTAGCAAACGCCAGGCCCTTCTTCTTCCCCATCAGCACCAAGACCTTGGCCCGACCATCCGCCCATTCGGTTTTTTTGTGAATCACCAGCACCGAGCGAATTTCAAAAGAAAATTTTCCCGTATTTTTCGGATTGATAAGATGATGAACGTTTTTTCCTTTATGTTTCCATTGCTTTTTTATAACTCCAGACGTGGCCACTCCCTCATTGGAAATATAAACCGCCGTTTCTTTGTCCGTCGCGCCCTCGACCGGCAATTTCCACTTTTCGCCTTTTTTATTTCGGCCGGCGGCATAGGCATCGCCGTTTACGTTGATAAAGAAATTTTTCCAGCTTCTTTTCCGCAAAAATTCCGCCGCTTGGTCAATGATATATCCCTTGGCAATGCCGGTGAAGTCCATCCGGCGGGAAAAAAATATTTTGTTTTGTTCTATCCTCAAATCAGCCGGCAATTTTTTGAATCTTTCAGATTTTAGTTCTGTTTTTTTGGCCTTCGTTTCGGCGCTTTTATATCCGATATTATCCAGAACATCAATCACTTGTGGATCATATATTCCGCCGCTTTCCTGATGATAAAAAAGCGCTCGCTTGGCAAGATAAAGTATATCGGGCGAGGCCTCTTGCCAAACGCCTAAATTTTTGTTGAGTCGCGACAGTTCGCTTTCGGGATTGAATCGGCAAAAAACTCTTTGCTTCTTGCGAAAGAGATTTTTTATTTTTCGAATATCGACTCGCGCTCTTGCCTGCTCTTTTTTGCTCGCAACGACAATGATTGTTTCAACCTCCGTCCCAAGAGCGAAAAAAGTTGATTTAACTGATTTCCTTTTCATTTGAAAATCCGGGGAAATAATTTTCGGATAAGGCACGTTCTTAGTTAACTTTTTCTTTGATCTCCTGCTTTATTTTGTCATCAATCTCATCAGGAAGCATATCGCCGGGAGGATTATGCTCTGTCGCCTCGCGGTAAATGAGATTTTTTGCCTTATTCGCCGCTTTTTTGAGAAAATCTTTTTCGGGCTTATCGATTGAAATTGAAAAAGGAGAAAGTTGAACTGAAAAAATTCCGCCGAGGAAAGCGACGGCAATTGCAATGACTATGATGATAAGCAATAATTTTTTAAACATGTTTTTTCTTGTCATCCCGAGCGGAGTCTCGACGAATAGTCGAGACGAAGCCGAGGGATCTGGGTTCATAATCTGATGGCTAGCCATTGCGTACGCACGCAGATTCCTCCACTCCCCCCGACTATAAAGTCGGGGGTCGGTCGGAATGACAGCATAGCTATCGAATCTCCACTTTCCCAAAATATTTTTTGATATTCTTCGCTATTTTTTCCAGATCAATTTTTTTTCCTTGCGTCCTTTTTTTGAGCTTTGGGTCAAGGATTTTTCCTTTGTCTTCAAAGGCTTGCAGAACGTATTTTTTGGCTCCTTCGAGCCACTTGCCAATTTTGGCAAAATCTTCCTCCTTGTGCAAACCCGGAACAGCCGTCGTTCGGAATTCATAATCAACCCCCGAATTTCGGATCAAATTGACACTTAACTTAATACGCTCGATATCCACTTTGCTATTCGTCGTGGAATTATACTTTTCTGGGCTATTTTTGATGTCCATCGCCACATAGTCCAACAATTTTTTAGCATACAAAAGCCTCAAAATATCCGGCCGAGCTCCATTTGTATCCAACTTAACTTTATAACCCATTTTTTTGATCCTGCGAATAAATTCAACGATATCCGGCTGAATCGCCGGTTCCCCGCCGGTAATACATACGCCTTCCAGCTTTCCTCGGCGACTTTCTAAAAAATCAAAAAAATCCCTCTCTAAAATACTTGATACTTGATACTCTATACTTGATACTAATTCAGGGTTGTGGCAAAAGGGACAGCGAAAATTACAACCCACAGTGAAAACGGTCGCGGCAATATGACCGGGATAATCGATCAAGGTTAATTTTTGCAAACCACCAATAACCATAAAAGAAAAATATCAAAAGCCGAAGAATCGAAATTTTTGCAGAAAATTTTGTTTGAGGATATGATTTTTGTCGAAAAAAATACGTGATAGATTCGCGTCTGAAGTATTTTTTCGCAACAAAAATCGTATCCGAGTTAATTTTCAAAAAAATTTCGATTCTTTCGGCGATCTTTATATATATGCGAAGTTATCCGACCACAAATTCTTTCCTATCAGCAAACTCCGTCGCTTTCCCCGCGTTCCACTGCTCCACGGGGCGGATATAGCCGACGATCCGCGAATAAACCTCGCATTTTTGCTCCACGACACACTTTGGGCAAAGATCGTGCTCGCCCGTGAGATACCCATGCGACGGACAGATACTGAAAGTGGGAGTTAAAGTGAAATATGGAAGAGAATATTTTTCGGAAATTGTTTTGACAAGCTTTTTGGTCGTTTCGATATCCCGAATCCGCTCGCCCAAAAATCCATGAAGAACTGTCCCGCCGGTATATTTTGTCTGAAGAGATTCCTGAAGATCAAGAGCCTGAAAAAAATCTTCGGTGAAATTGACCGGCAGCTGGGTTGAGTTGGTATAATACGGCTCGGCTTTTTTGGTTTTTCCGACTTGACCATTAGCGAAAATCATATCGGGATATTTTTCCCGGTCTTTTCTGGCAAGTCTGTATGCCGTTCCCTCGCCGGGAGTCGCCTCGAGATTGTATAAGTTGTCCGTCTCTTCCTGGTACTTCAGCAATTGATCACGCATGTGCACGAGAACTTCTTCGGCAAACTTTATTCCCTTTACGGAAGAAGTGGTTTCGCCCGTAAAATTCTTGAGAGCTTCATTGACTCCGATTATGCCTATCGTGGAGAAATGGTTCGCCCAACATTCTCCGCGCCGCTTATAGATGCTGTCGAGATAGAACCTGGCATAAGGATAAAGTCCCTTTTTCGTAAAATTACTGACAATTTTTCTTTTTGTTTCAAGGCTTTCTTTGGCGAGATCCATCAACTTGTCAAGCCTCTCAAAAAAATCTTTCTTATTTTTGGAGAGATATCCGATCCGCGCCATATTTATCGTCACAACGCCGATGGAGCCCGTGAGGGGGTTCGCCCCGAATAATCCGCCCCCTTTTTTATAGAGTTCTCTGTTATCGATCCTCAACCGGCAGCACATCGAACGGGCGTCTTCCACATCCATATCTGAATTTATAAAGTTGGCGAAATAGGGAATGCCATACTTCGCAGTCATTTCCCAGATGGGCTTCAAATGTTCGTCGTCCCAATTGAATTCTTTGGTTATGTTATATGTTGGAATGGGAAAAGTGAAAACCCGCCCGTTGGCGTCGCCTTCGGCCATCACTTCGGCAAAAGCCCGGTTTATCATATTCATTTCCTCCTGAAAATCCCCGTATTTTTCTTTTTGAGGAACGCCGCCGATAACTGCTGATTCCTTGGCCAGAGTTTTTGGCGGAATAAGGTCGAGGGTAATATTTGTGAAGGGTGTCTGAAATCCAACGCGAGTCGGCACATTCACGTTGAAAACAAATTCTTGCATGCATTGCTTAACATCTTTATAGGATAATCCGTCATGCCTTACAAAAGGCGCCAATAGGGTATCAAAATTCGAAAAAGCCTCTGCTCCAGCAACCTCGCCTTGAAGGGTATAGAAAAAATTTACCATTTGACCCAGGGCAGTCCGCAGGTGTTTGGGCGGTTTGCAGGCGATTTTTCCAGGAACACCAGTAAAACCGCGCCGCAGGAGATCCTGAAGGTCCCAGCCGCAGCAATAGGCAGCGATTTTGTCAAGATCGTGGATGTGAAAATCCCCTTCGTCGTGCGCATCACGGATAGCTTTTGAGTAGACGCGGTTGAGCCAATATTTTGAGCTGACAATCGAGGAAATATAGTTGTTAAGCCCCTGTAGAGAATAGCTCATGTTGGCATTTTCCTTCACTTGCCAGTCGATTTCCTGAATGTATTTGTCAACAAGATCAACTGCCTCTTTCAATGCCTCTTCCGATTCGCGGATTTTGCGGTGCTGTTCGCGATAAAGTATGTAGACCTTGGCCGTTTCTTCAAAATCAAGAATCATCAAGACCCGCTCCACGAGGTCCTGGATTTCCTCGATTTCCGGAACGTAGCCTTTTTTGTAGTTCCTGTTGAGAAGCCGGACAACTTTGTCAGAAACTCCTTTGGCATCCGCCAATTTCCCTTCTTCCGTTTCCGCAAAAGCTTTCATCACTGCACGCGTGATTTTCTCCTGGTTGAACGGAACGACTCGGCCGTCGCGCTTCACCACGCGATCAATGCAATTCTGGAATATTTCTCTCTTCCCCCGATTGACCATTTTCTGGCCTTTTTTTACGGCAATCATTTTTGTTTTCACCCCCGTTTTTTAAGAATTATGTGAAAGCTTCTCTGCTTCTTTTTTAAAACTATCCGCGCTGCCAAAACTTTTGTAAACTGATGCGAAACGCAGATAAGCTACGTCGTCCAAGCCCTTCAATTTTTCCAAGACCAGATTGCCAATTTCCTTCGAGGATACTTCACAATTTCCCTTCTGCTGAAGCCTGAATTCAACTTCATCCACGATTTCATCAATTTTCTTATCATCCACCGGTCTTTTTTCCAGAGCTTTTTTAATCCCCGTTTCCAGTTTCTCGCGATTGTAATCTTCTTTTCGTCCATCTTTTTTGAGAACGGTGAAATTGAGAAGCTCCAATTGTTCATATGTGCTGAAGCGCTTTTGGCATTTTAAACATTCCCGCCGGCGGCGAATAACTTTTCCGTCAGAGGATTCGCGCGAATCGATTACTTTTGTTTCCGGATGAGAGCAAAATGGACAGAGCATAAAAAACGAGAATTAATAAGGGCGATTCATAGAATCCCCTTTTAGCCCTATATCTTGTGTTCTTGATAAGAATTTTATCACAATCAAAAAAGACCTGTCAAGAGGCTTTTTTTGGAAGATATTGAGTATTACTTCTTCATCTTCCTCCGGATAAACGCCGGGATTTCAAGTTCCTCATCTTCATCCTCGCCAATGGAACTGACTTTGCTTTCAAAACTGATTTGCCTTTTTGGTTTAGCCGAAACTTTTTCCTCGATGATGAATTTCGGTTTCTCTTCAATTCCTGCCGGCGTGCCGACCAGAGAGGGAGCTGAAGTTTTTTCAACAATAGTTTTAGCAGCTTCTTTGCTCGCGGCCGAAGGGATTCCCGCCAACTCGCTGACTGTTTCCGAATCAAAACCAGCCGCGATGACCGTCAGATGCAATTCTCCCTTCTTGGCTGACTCGTCAATTGTGGCGCCAAAAATAACTTTGGCGTTGGGATCGATGCTCTCGGTAATGATGTTAGCCGCTTCGTTGATTTCCAGCATGGTCATATCCGGACCGCTGCTAACATTGAATAATATTCCCTTGGCTCCATCAATCGAGAATTCAAGAAGCGGGCTGTTGATAGCCATCTTGGCCGCCTGCGTCGCCCGATTTTCTCCCGAGGCAATCCCAATACCCATAAGAGCCGAACCGGCATCCTGAAGCACCGTCTTGACGTCGGCAAAGTCAACGTTCACGATACCGGGCTTCGAGATAAGGTCGGAAATTCCCTGCACGCCCTGGCGCAGAACATCGTCCACCACCCGAAAAGCGTTCACCAAAGTTGTTTTCCGGTCAATGATTTGAAGAAGACGGTCATTGGAAATGACAATCAAAGCGTCAACCCGGTCTTTCAAATTTTCAAGACCCTCAAGAGCAATTGCTTTTCTCTGCGCGCCTTCAAAACTGAAAGGTTTGGTCACTACCGCGATGGTGAGTGCTCCGGCCTCTTTAGCAACCTCGGTCACGATCGGCGAAGCTCCCGTCCCAGTTCCGCCACCCAATCCGCAAGTGACAAAAACCATATCGGAACCCTTGAGAACCTCGGCAATTTCGTCCCGATTTTCTTCAGCGGCCTGGCGGCCGATTTCCGGATTCATGCCCGCTCCCAGTCCCTTGGTTAAATTTTTTCCAATATGAACTTTTTCGCTCGCTTTTGAATGATGCAAATCCTGTGCGTCAGTATTCACCGACACAAATTCAACTCCCCGCAGTTTGCATTCCATCATGCGGCTAATGGCGTTTCCGCCGGATCCTCCCACGCCGACTACTTTTATTCGGGCAAATGTTTCAATCTCCGGTTTTATTTCAGCCATAAAAGTTTTAAAAATGACTAATAATCCAGTAAATTAATCTAGCATACAGCCCTAAAAAATGTCAAGAGAACAAAAATCAGTGAACAGTGATCAGAAAACAGTGAACAAAGAAAGCGGCAAGTAATGAATTTCTACTGGTCACTGATCATTGATTACTGGTCACTGATCTATGGCAAAAATTTCCTAAGCCATCCTTTCATCTTGTCAACTGTGTGGCTGATTTTGGGAAGTCCGTCAATCGCCGGCAGCCTCACTCTCAAATTGCTCGGGGAGCTTATCATCGTTTCTTCAATCCCCCAAAGTGCCAGTCCCGTTGCTGTGACATACCCCGGCTCATCCACTTTGTCAACAATCCCCCCCAACTCCAGCGGAAAACCGGTTTGGGCCGGAAGGCGCAGAATTTTTTTGGCAAGATCAACCACACCGGGCAGTTTTGCTCCTCCGCCGACAATGATCGCCCCTGCCGGAAGCATTCCCGATCGGTTAGTTTTTCGCAGCTCCTTGTCAATCATCGTGAAAATTTCTTCAAGCCGCGCTTCGACAATCTCTGCCACGTGGTGGCGGGAAACTTCTCCCTCTTCATTTTGGTCAATTTCGGCAAGGTTAATCTGATCTTTCTTGCCGATTTCATCAGGCAAAGCCGAACCGTAGTTTACCTTCACTTTTTCCGCTACATCAATCGAGGTGCGAAGACCTATGGCAATATCATTGGTAATATGTCCTCCGCCAATCGGGACTACGCCGACTTGGACAAGATCTCCCTCTTCATAAACCGCAAAGCTGGTTGTCCCGCCCCCAATGTCAACCAGAATCACCCCCAGTTCTTTTTGTCTTTTGTTGAGCGCCGCTTTGGCCGCCGCGAGAGCCGAAAAAATCATATCGTCCACTTCAACCCCGGCCTGATAGATGCACTTGGAGAGATTTTTGATGATCGGTGTCGAGCCCAAAATCAGCATCGCGTTTACTTCAAGACGAATTCCGTTTATACCCAAGGGATCCCTAATGTCTTTTTGATCATCAACGGCGAAACTACGCGGTATAACGTGAATTATTTCCGTATTCGAAGGAAGGGAAATGGTTTCCGCCGCCGTGAGTGAGCGCATAACGTCATCACCGGTGATTTCTCCGTCCGCTTTTCCAATCGCCACCACCCCCTGGCTTTCCTGATATTTGATATGACTGCCGCCGATGCTCACCAGAGCCCGGGAAATCGGGATTCCCGAAGTCCGTTCCGCGTTTTTCACCGCATCACTGATCGCTCTCACCGTCTCTTCCACGTCGGCCACCACCCCCCGGCGTATGCCAAAAGAAGGAGCAATGCCCACTCCCATTACGCGCGGCTTTTCCTCTTCCTCAAATTTTTGCAAAATCACGACTCGGACATTGGACGAGCCAACATCAAGACCGATTACGGTATTCCCTTTACTCATTGGATTACACTCAAATTATACAAAAAATCTAGAATCTCTGCAAAAACAAATCTCTGATGTAGGGATAGAAAATTATTGCGCCGATCACGATCGCCCCGAGAGAGGCAATGAGCACCGCCGCCGCCATAATGTCTTTGATGAGCTGGGCATAAGGGTGAACACGGGGTTTCAGGATATCAACCACCCTTTCGAGGATTGTGTTTATGAGTTCAACTGCCAGCACGGAAAATATAACCAAAAATAGGGCCACCTTCTGCCAGTCGCGAATGTCGAAGACAAACATTAAAATCACGATGAAAATCCCTATCAGTAATTCCATCTGAAAATTCTGCTCGTTTTTGAGAACGTACTTCAGCCCCCGAAAAGCGCAACGAAAGCTTTTGACAAATTTTTTAAGATTATCCACAAACGAATTTTAAATTTAAAACTTAAAATTTAAAATTTCATCTTGTATCTCATACGTTCTTCTCCCGTGCTTCATTCCCAAAAGATGCAGAACGCCGTGTGACAAAACAAAAGCCAATTCTTTTTGAAAAGACACATTTTTCTCCTTGGCTGATTTTTTAATCACCTCTGGACACAAAAACAGCTCCCCTTCAACTCCTTTTTTATTATACCCCGAAGAATAATTAAAAGAAAGTATATCGGTCGGCTTGTTTTTTTTGCGATAAATGCGATTTAATGCCCGAATTTTTTTCTCGCCCACCAAAACTATCGATAAAGACAACTGATTTATTTTTTTCCCGGACAAAAAAAGAGTTTTTTTTGCAACTTTTCTAATAAAAGATTGACTGATTTTTCTCCCTGCCGATGATTTAGCAATATCAACATTTATCATAAAAACATAAAAAGTTCGTCTGGCAAAGCCTGACACATTAATTTTGCCTGCCCGAAATGCTTTGAGTGTTAATATGCGTTTTATTCTTTGGCAGTATTTAGCACACCGCTGGAATTATAATAAGGCAGGGCGCATTTCAAAGCAGGCGGGAACTTTGCACTTTTAACTTTGAACTTTTTCCAGCTCCTCCTCCACCACTTTCTTCACCACATCTCCTTCCGCCTGTCCTTTGAATCCCTTCATCACCGCGCCCATAAGTTTTCCAAATCCGGATTTATCATTTACCCCAATCTCGGAAATCTTGGCTTTTACAACTTCGCGGATTTTTTCTTCGCTAATCTGTTTCGGCAAATAATTTTCCAAAATCGCGAGCTCCGTTTTCTCTTTTTCAGCCAAGTCCGCCCGGCCGCCTTTTTCATACTCGGAGATCGAATCTCTTCTCTGCTTTGCCTGGCGACGAACGACAGTGATGATTTCTTCATCCGGCAGAAACTCTTTGTCCTTGGCTTTTATTTCGATCTGATGATTCCTGATGGCCGAG
>PFVO01000035.1 GCA_002790655.1 Candidatus Moranbacteria bacterium CG_4_9_14_3_um_filter_44_28
CTTGGGAATATGGAACACGAACACAGCGGCGAGGATGTTCAAAAAAACTGGAATGCGTTTTTATGGTCAGCAATTTTGAGTATTCCTCTTTTAGTTGAAATGTTTGTAAAACTGCGATCCGGTCAATTTTTTCTGGGAGTTGATCTTGTAATGTGGCTGCACTTGATTTTGGCAACGGTTGTCGTTTTCTATTTCGGCTGGCGGTTTCACCGTATGGCTTTCATGCAGATGAAAAAGTTCCGGGCCAATATGGACACTTTGATATCACTCGGAACGGCCGCCGCGTATTTTTACAGCCTGTGGGCGGTTTTTGCGGGACGGGATGGATATTTCGAAACCGCCGCGATTATCATTACCTTGATACTTCTCGGAAAATATTTTGAAACCAGAAGCACCGGGAGAGCCGGCGAAGCGATGCGAAAACTCCTGGAGCTGGGAGTGAAAAAAGCGCGGCTCTTTGTGAATGGCGGGGAGATTGAAGTGAATATTTCTCAAATAAAAGTCGGGGACGAAATAATCGTGAAACCGGGAGAAAAAATTCCGCTCGACGGGGTCGTTCTTGAGGGTGAGTCCGATGTTGACGAATCAATGCTCACCGGCGAGTCTTTGCCGGTCGAAAAGAAAAAGTATTCTTCCGTTTATGGGGCGACGCTCAACCAAGACGGCGTTTTGAAAATCAAAGTTATGCAAGTGGGAGAACAGACTGTTCTCGCGCAGATTATAAAGACCGTCGAGGAGGCTCAAGTTTCAAAAGCTCCCATTCAAAAACTGGCCGACAGGATATCGGGGATATTCGTTCCGGCGGTCATTGCGCTTTCGATTTTGACTTTTTCCGGCTGGTATTTTTTTCGGGGTAATTTCACGATAGCAGTGATAAACGCGGTGGCCGTGCTTGTCATCGCTTGTCCCTGCGCTTTGGGGCTTGCCACGCCGGCGGCGATTATGGTGGGAACAGGGAGAGGCGCGAAAAGCGGAATACTTTTCAAAAGCGGGGAAAGTTTTGAAAGGGCCAAAGATATTTCGATGGTTATTTTCGACAAAACCGGAACGCTCACAAAAGGAAAGCCGGAAATCATATCAAGAATCAGGAATCAAGAACTAGGAATTACGGAGGAAAAGCTGATCAAAATAGCCGGAAGTCTTGCGAAGCATTCGGAGCATCCTTTATCAAGGGCTGTGTACGATTATGCGCAAAAAAATAATATTGCTCTTGTAGAAGTGGAAAATGTTAGAGAAGAAAAAGGAAAAGGAATTTCGGCGGTTTATAGAGAACATCAAACCCGATTGCTTATAGGGAATATCCAGTTGCTGAAGGATAATAAGGTTGACATACAATGGGCGCGGGAAATTTTGGAATCGAAAAAATATGAGTCAGGAACGAAGCTTTTTGTTGCTCACGGCGCTGAAATCGCGGGGGCAATTATTGTCGCGGACGAATTGAGGGAAGAAGCGAAGAAAGTTATCGCGAAATTGAAAGAAATGGAGCTCAAAATCGCGATGATCACGGGGGATAATAAAAAAACGGCGGAATATATTGCCCGAGAATTGGAAATTAAAAATGTTTTAGCGGAAGTTTTGCCGCACGACAAAGCCGGCGAGGTCAAAAAACTTCAGGAAGAAGGAGAAAAAATCATCTTTGTCGGGGATGGCATCAATGACGCGCCCAGCCTTGTCCAGGCGGACCTCGGAATTGCGATGGGGAGCGCGCAGGATATCGCCAAAGAGGCCGGACAAATTATTCTCGTCCAAAATAATCTCGAAAAAGTTATCGAGGCCGTCAAAGTTTCGAAGCTGACCTTCCGGACAATCAGACAAAACCTTTTCTGGGCATTTGGTTATAACATCATTGCCATTCCTTTAGCCATGGCCGGATTCTTAAACCCCATCATCGCCGCCGGCGCCATGGCCGCGAGCTCCGTTTCGGTGGTCGTGAATAGTTTGAGGATATATAGGAAGTGAGGCCTGTCGGACACGGATATTTTTTGCTATAATTCTAGTAATGAAGAGGTCAAATTCGGCAGGTCCGCCTGCATCGCTATGCGAAGCATTGCGGGCAGGCCGTTTGTTCAAAAAAACCAATAAGATTCTCTTTAGTAAAGTTGGTTTTGGCAAAGGGAAATTCAAGATTATCCCGATGTTTTTGCTTTGCGCCGGGGTTTTTGGGGTTTCCGCTTTCGCAAGCGGAAAGATTTTGCTTGATTACAATCAAAAAGAAAAAGAAGCGGAAATTTACGCCGTCGGTAATGTCCTGGCGGCGGAGAAAGAAAGCGATGGAGAAAATATTTTACCCCGCACCACAGGGAACTACGGGAGCAAGGCTGTGGTGCGGGGTGAACCGGAAAATTCCGGGCGGGCGATTGCTTCTGTCTTGGGAGTGGCTGATTCGGTGAAAAAGAAGTTAATAAAGCCAAAAAAAATCGCGCCGAAAGTTATCAATGCTCCGCCGCCCCGCGCCGAAACCAAAAAAGTCAACGGTCTTCGCGTTTGCGCCAAGAAAAACGATCACGGGCGCGAAAGCCACAAGGGGAGTCAACCGCATATGGATCGCGAGTGCTGTCCCGATCCGGACGAATGGCCCAACCCGCACTGCTACTATACGCCCGAGCAATTGTCCCGCATGCTCAAACCGCCGAAGTGATTATGGAAATAAAAAAGCCCCAGTGTAAAACTGGGCTTTTTAGTATCTGATTTCAAATTCTTTGTAGTTTTTTAAGTCATTTGAAAATTCCACTTCCGCTTTTTCCACCCTTGCCGCTTCAGGGCCTTCTTGGCACCATTTCAAAAATTCTTGCAGGCTTTTTTCTTCGCCTTCGGTTTCGACATAGACTGACCCGTTGGGTTCATTGCAGGCAAAGCCGGTGAGCCCCAGCTCGTCGGCTTCTCTTTTTGTTTCGACGCGGAAGAAAACGCCTTGAACCTGGCCAAAAATTCTAACCTTGAGAAGCTTTTTCATTTTTATTTCGCACTCTCAAAACTCGGCCTTGATTTAAGGGAGTTGAGCTTTTGGCTGTTCTTGTCTTAATTTTCTGTTGAATAATAAATCTTGAAGGCGTTCGGTAGGCTGGTTTTCCCGGCTTTGAACCTGTCTTGGCGTAGTCTCTCATTGTCTTTGATAAAGCCCGACTAAAATTGCCTGATCCAGGATTTTTCCTTCCATTGCTTTTTCGACATCTTCCCGCGTGGCGGAAGAATCAAGACTCAACATGGTGCCCAGCGCGTAAAGTTTGAAAAAATAGCGGTGTGTTCCGGAAGGCGGACAGGGACTGGTATAACCCGTTCTCCCGGCGCTGTTCATTCCTTCAACCGCGCCTTGAGGGGTGCTGTTTTCTCCGATGCTGTCTGTTCCGGAGTTGATATTGAAAACAACCCAATGGACAAATCCTCCGGCCAGGGGCGCGTCCGGATCGTCAACGACGAGAGCCAAACTTTTTGCTTCCGCCGGCACGTCCGAAATTTCAAGCGGCGGACTCGCGTTTTCCCCGTCGCAGGTATATTTTGGCGGAATGTTTTCGTTGTTTTGAAAGGCGGAGCTTGTGATTTTCATAATATTTTTTGGATTAATGTTTAACTTATTTTAATCAGCATATCCGATCGGTAAAATAGCAACCGGCCTTTTTTCGTCGTCCAAATTCAAAATATTTCTCATCTCTTCTTCATCGAAAGCGCCGACCCAACATCCGGAAAGTCCGAGATCAACCGCCTGGAGCCAGGCGAAGCTGGCGGCAATAGTGGCGTCCTGAATGGCGTATAAATCCCTTCCGCGCTCGCCGTATTTTTGCGCTGAAACTTTTGGGAGAGCTAAAAAAACCAGAACCAGCGGCGCTTCGGCAACAAAATCCTGACCAAAAGCGGCTTTGGCAAGACGCTCCCGGGTTCTTTCATCGGCAACTGCCAAAATTTCCCGCGCTTTGAGATTTCCGGCTGAAGGAGCGGAATGCGCAGCTTCCAAAATCTCATCCAGCTTCTCCTTTTCGATTTTTTTTGGAATGAAGCCGCGGGTGGATTTTCGCTTTTGGAAAATCTCGTGCATTTTTTTCGATTAACGATACTTATTTATCTCGTCTCTTAACTTTCTTGCCTCTTCCGCGGGATTTTCGGCGAAAATAATTCCCCGCGAAGAGTTGATAATCAAGCCCTTTTTTTCAGAATTCACACCTGCCTTCACCGCCGCTTCCACATCTCCGCCTTGCGCTCCGATTCCGGGCATCAAAATTGTCATATCACCAATGATTTTCCGGGCTTCGCCGGCTTCATTCGGGACTGTTGCTCCAACCATAAGAAGGCAGTTGTTGTTGAAATTCCAATCGCCCTGTGCTTTTTCTGCGACAATCTGCCAGAGCGGTTTCCCGTCAACCAAGAGATCTTGCAGTTCTCCCGCCCCTGGATTTGAAGACCGGCACAAAATTATGCATCCCTTATCGGCACGATTAAGAAAGGGCATAAGCGATTCTTTTCCAAAATATGGGTGCAAGGTGATTGCATCAAAATCTAACCAATCGAAAAGTTCTTCGACATAGCCATTATTGGTGTTTCCGATGTCGCCGCGCTTGGAATCGCATACCCGGAAAACATCGGGATATTTTTCCACCAAATAGTCCATAGTCATTTTGAGTTCCCGGAGTCCTTGGCCACCCCGGGCGTCATAGAAAGCGATGTTCGCTTTGAACGCGGCGGCAAATTCATGGGTTTGGTCAATGATCCACTTATTAAATTCAAACTGCGGATTTTCCATTTTTTTGAACCGCTCCGGCAGTTTTTCGAATTCGGAATCAATCCCCACGCAAACAAGAGAATTCACCTTGTCCGCCCGTTTGTTGTATTTGTCAATGATTGGCATGATATTTATTGTTACATGTTATATGTTATGTGATCAAAATCCATGCCGCTCGGCCCAGCCGTGGGGGTCGGAGAGCCAGTCTTCGACTATATTTTTGACATCCTTGGTAATCTTCTTCATTTCCACGGCTTCTTGAAGGACAACAGGAAAAGAGGTCAGCGCATGAAGTCTCACTTTATCTTTTTTAAAACTTTTTTGAGCTTCCTTAAACCCATAGCTAATAATTACCAAACAATCTTCCACAGTCGCCCCTTCTTCCCGAAGAGCCTTAACTCCCGACAAACTGCTTCCTCCAGTTGTGACTAGGTCTTCGATCAGTAAAACTTTTTTCCCCTTAACGTTTCCTCCTTCTATTTTTTTCCCTTTTCCATGGCCCTTCGCTTCCTTTCTCACATATACAGAGGGTTTATTTAATCGGTGGCCAAGAGTAGAACTGTGGGGAATTCCGCCGGTAGCAATTCCTGCGATGATATCGAATTTTATTTTTTTCTGCTTGATTGTATCCTCAAAGCCATTAATAACAATTTTCCATTCTTCCGGGTGGAAAGGGAATTTTCGGTTGTCAACATAGATCGGCGATTTCATGCCCGAGACAAAAGTGATTGGCTCGTGAGGCTTGAAGCCCACGGCGTCGATTTTAATAAGCGCGCGGGCGATTTCTTTTTGATATTCCATATATTTAAAATTGAGAATTAGAAATCGGAATTTATCTCCATATTTCTTCTTACCTGATTGCCGTTCCCACCTTTTCCCCGAGAAGCGCTTTTTTCAGGGCGCCTTTTTTGTAGATATTGAAAACAACAATGCGAAGATTGTTCCTCATGCAAAGCTCGATAGCGGCTTTGTCAATCACGTTTATCTTTTCATTCTGGAAAGCTTCCTTAAAGGGAACAGAGTCGTATTTTTTCGCCCGCGGATTTTTTTCCGGATCGTCGGAATAAACTCCGTCAACTTTTGTTCCTTTAAAAATGGCGTCACAGCCGAGCTCGAGTCCCCGCATGGCCGCTGTCGTGTCAGTGGTGATAAAAGGAAGCCCCGTTCCGCCGCCCAAAACCACGACGCGACCCTTTTCCATGTGCCGGATGGCTCTTTTGCGGATAAACATCTCGGAAATCTGCTTCATTTCAATAGCAGTCTGGAGGCGGACAACCAAACCCTTTCTCTCCAGCGCGTCCTGAAGGGCCATCGCGTTGAAAATTGTGGCAAGCATTCCCATATAGTGGGCGGTGGCTTCGTCAAGGCCGGCTTTGCTCCCGGCCACTCCCCGAAAAATATTTCCGCCGCCGGTGACAATCGCGATCTGCACTCCCAGTTTGCGCGCTTCGGCGATTTCGCTCGCCAGATACGAGATGAATTTCGGATCAATCCCGTATTCGCGCTTTCCTTTCATCGCCTCGCCGGAGAGTTTGAGTAGAATTCGCTTATATTTTGGTTTCTTTTTCATTGAATTTTGGATTATTTTCAAAAAATTACTGCGGAAATTCCCCACAGCAATCTAATAAGATAATACTTTAATTAAAATATAAGTCAAATCGTCTTTAGACATTTACAATCATATCATCATGGGCGGCGATTGTGTTTTTGAAAATTTTTCTGGCTACTTCTTGAGCTTGATAGCGATTTTTCAACATTACATATCTATTGGCGGAAAAATGAGTGAGGATTAGTTTCTTGCAATGTGCTTTTTTAGCAACTCCGGCTGCTTCTTCCGGATTGGTATGACCCCACTTGCCCGAGATGAATTTGGGCACGGCTGCGCATTCGTGAATCAGGACATCAGCGCCTCGAGCCAGATAAACCGAATTTCTGCAGACACCAGTATCCGCGCAATAAGCGATGCTTTTGCCATCAATTGTCAGGCGATATCCGAAAGAAGGATCAATATGATAGAGCTTTCGATGCTCGATAAAAAATGGCAATTCCCGGCAATCCTTTGAGA
>PFVO01000041.1 GCA_002790655.1 Candidatus Moranbacteria bacterium CG_4_9_14_3_um_filter_44_28
GTCAATCGGTTTTTGGTTTCGGAGATTTTATCATTATAAAAAGAGTACTTTGTGCGGAGAACCAAATATTTTCCGTTAATCAAAGCCGGCTGGGACATTTTGAGAACCGAGGAAAGAGAGTGATTGTAGCTTTTGAGAGATTCAATAATGTCCGGCCAGCTGGAGAGGACCAAATCAAAATCAGACTTTTCAGGGTTTGAATTTTTCGGTGACTCGGCGGTTTCATTGGCTACAGCCGCATGCTTTTCGAAGACTGGTGAGGGATTTTCCGGTAACCTGGCTTCTGGATTTGGATTTTGCAAAGCGATTTTTGCGATGCTTACCTCTAGAAAAAGCTGGGGAATCGGACTTGATTTGAATTTTTCGATATTTTCCTGAAGAGTATTTATGAGCTCCAGGATTTCATTTGTCTCGATTGCGCCAAGCTGATTGTTGATTTTTTCCAATCTTTCCTTTGTCAATTCATATGATAATTTTTTTCCAAGTTCAGGGTTTATTTTCACAACCAGCATCTGGCGAAGATAATTCAAGAGCGATTTCCCGAAATTTTTGAAATCAATTCCCATCTCGCGAAGTTCGCTGATTTTCGAGAAAATTTCGGAATATTTTTTTTCAATGGCGAGATCGACAAATTCCGCGACGAATTTTTCCGAAACGGTTCTCAAAAGAAATTCCACTTCAGAAGTTGTAATTTTTTTGTCTTCAAGCGCGATTACCTGCCCCAAAACGCTCTCGGCATTTCGCATTCCGCCTTCGGAGTACGTGGCGATGATTTCCAAAGCTTCGCGGTCCACTTTTACTTTCTCGAGTTTCGCGATTTCTTCAAGGCGCTTGATTATTTCTTCAATTGTCAGCCGAGTGAAATCAAATCTTTGCACGCGAGAAAGAATTGTTTCCGGAATTTTGTGGACTTCAGTCGTGGCAAGAATGAATATCACATGCGCCGGCGGCTCTTCGAGAGTTTTGAGAAGCGCGTTGAAAGCGCCGCCAGAAAGCATGTGGACTTCGTCGATTATATATACTTTGTATTTGAGTGCTGACGGTGGCAATTTCACCGTTTCTCGCAGTTCTCGAATATTATCCACGCCGGTATGCGAGGCGGCGTCTATTTCGATGATATCAAGCGCGCGGCCGTCAAGAATAGTTTTGCAAGAATCGCATTTCAAACACGGTTCATTCTTATTCGACTGATCCGCCTTCGCATCGCTTCGGCGGATGCTCGATTTAGTTGCGGCTCGTTCCTCGCCGACTAAATCGGCACAGTTGATAGTCCTGGCAAAAATCCGGGCAACTGAAGTTTTACCCGTTCCCCTTGGGCCGGCGAAAAGATAAGCCTGCCCGATCCGATCGGATTTGATAGCGTTTTGAAGCGTTCGCACGACGTGCTTTTGTCCGATGACCTCGGAAAAAGTGGCGGGGCGGTATTTGCGGTAGAGAGTGGTGCTCATGAAAGTATATTATAGCGTTTGGAGTAAAAAATCAAAAAAGCCCGCCTGCTTTGAAATGCCTTGCCTTAGGTGAGCATTGAAATTTGCACATTAACTAGTAGTATAAAAATAATATCTTTAAAATTGCAAAAACAAAGCATTTCGGGCAGGCAAAATAAAAAAAGCGTTTGGCGCTTGTTTATCTAAAGCTCGGCTTTTTCCTTCCGCCAAACAAGTTGGCGGAATTCCTCAAAGCCAAGCTTTTCCAAACTTTTCTCTATTTCTTAAACACCCAAAACTTGTAGCCGATGAAATTCCAGATGAGGCCGATGGCCGAGCCGCCGACGGCGCCGAGATTGCCCCAGAGTTTTCCGGAAAGAGTGATAAACTTTATTTGAGGAGCGATGTAGTTTACGATGGTGCTGGCAGTGATGACATTAATGATCATCCCGATAATACTGACAAAAAGAAATTGGGAGAATTGTTTGGCTTGCTCTGTTTTCTTTCGGTCTTGGAAAGCCCAGTACTTATTGAAAAAATAACTGAAAATAACGGCACACAGGAATGAAACAGCCTTGAAAAAAGTATAATAAACCCCCGAACTTTTGCCGCTCAAGAACATTTCCAGATTGAGAACGGCGATATCGATAAAAAAATTCATAAAGCCAATGAGGGCGAACTTTATGAATTGGGGGATGATGGGATATCGTTTAATTAAGTCAAATATTAATTTTCGGCACATTGTTTTTTGTATTTGTGTATTTACAAACTACGAAAGAAACGAAATACGAAAAACGCTCAAAATATCAGAAAATGCTCTGTCCGAAATAATAAAATTTCGTATTTCGCTAATTTCGTAGTTCGTAAAAGTTATACTACCGGCTTGCTCGCTTCCTCTCTTAATTTTTCAAGTTCCGGCGTCCATTCGTCGATGAAATCATTTTCCAATTTGCCATCCTGGCCGAGTTTGTCTTCTGTACTTTTTATTATCTTTTCTTCTTTTTCCTCTGCTTGGCTTTCTTCTTTCCCAAAATTTTCCGCAGCGAATTCTCCCGCCGCTCCTTTTTTCACCAAATTTTCAATAGCTCCCCAAACCGATTCGCTGTCGCGGGGAACGACAATGGTAACTTCGTCAGAAGGCTCGGCTTTGAAATAGGTGACGGAAGCGAGAAGGACGCGGTAGGCTTTTCCTTCGGCAAGGACGACATAATTTCCCAGATCGTCCTGGCTCACGATTCCAATGAGCCGTTTTCGCTCGACCGGGCCGATTTGCTTATAAACAAAAGAACCGTCCGGAGTGATTGTGAGCTTAAGCATATCGCCCTCGACCAGCTTTGACTTTGAAGCATAGTTGGCCGGAACGGGATATTGCTTTCCGTCGGTTCCCATCATAACTTGGCCGTCAAAAACTCCTTCCACGATTTCACCTTCTTCATCTGAAATGATTCGCGGCGCAGTCTTTTTTGCTGGCTTGCCTTCAATTTGAGCCAGCATCGCCCGCGCCGACGCGATGGTGCGTTCGGCATTGGCGATCATTTCCCGAATGGCGGCAATCTTCCGGAGTTCCTGATCTCTATCTTTTTCGTTGTTTTTCTTTTTCGGCATTTTTCATCTCCGCGATCAGCTGGTAGCTCAATCAAACAAAAATCCCCCTATCAGCCGATCGCTTTTGTGTTTCTTTTTGTATTACATCTCAATTATATAATAGCTTTCAAATAGGCGCAAGGGCTTCCATCATGAAACATGGAACACACAACATAAAACAAAAGAGAATTTCAATTAACTGCAAATTGTTTTTTGTAGTGTTCTATGTTCCATGCTATGTGTTATATGAAAAATAGTGGATAACTTGTGCGTAATTTGGCTATTGCATCGCTTATATAAGCGATTTTTTATTTTGGCGCGAAGTGTTGACGGATGTTTCCCAGTGGATTAGAATGTAATAAAAGTGTTGCAGAGTGGATAAAGGTGGGGATAAGTAGACCATTCTGTGGATAAACAAACGGGGGAGTACTGTTTGCATTTTTCTTTGTCGCTATAAAAAAATGTTCATTGGGGAATATAGCCACAACATTGATCCGAAGAAGCGCGTTGCCATTCCGTCAAAATTCCGGGAAACTTTTTCAGGAAGGGCGGTTATTACGCGCGGGCTCGATAAATGTCTTTTTGTATATCCAATGAAAACCTGGGAGGAACTCTCGGGAAAACTTGGAAGTCTTCCGATGGGGGAGTCGGGGACAAGAAGTTTTGTGAGGCTTATACTTGCCGGCGCGGTGGATGTTGACATTGACAAACTTGGCCGGGTGCTGATACCAGACTATCTCAAAGAATACGCGGGACTGAAGAAAGAAGTAGTGATTGCGGGACTTTATAACCGGCTTGAAATCTGGGACGGCGCGAACTGGAACAAGTACAAAAGAGAGGCTGAAAAAAATACGGACGAAATCGCGGAGCAGTTGGGGAAACTGGGAATTTATTAGAGATCCTAACATTCGATGTTAGGAAATTCCTAACATCGAATGTTAGGAAGTCGACGGATGATTCATAAACCCGTCTTACTCAAAGAAGTTATAAAGAATCTGAATTTGAAATCGGGGATGACGGTCATTGACGGGACTCTCGGAGCCGGCGGGCACGCGATTGAAATTTTGAAAAAAATTTTACCGGGCGGGAAATTAATCACGATTGACTGGGACAAAAGAGTGATAGAGCATTTTTCCGGAAAATTGAAAAAAGAAGGATTTGAAATACGTCCCGCGCCAGTGAAAAGTAATTCTCATGATATTATTTTCTCTAATATTTTTCGGCCTTTATGGCAGGGGAACCAAATTGTCGGGCACTGGTGCGGGGTCAACGATAACTATTCAAATTTAGATAATATCATCAGGGGGCTCCCCGATGTAATATCGGGAGTAGACGCAGTTTTTGTCGATCTTGGATTCAGCTCCGATCAAATCGAAGATGCAAAGAGAGGATTCAGTTTTTTGAAAAACGGGCCGCTCGATATGCGCTACTCTCCCGAAATTCAGGAAAAAACGGCGGCGGATGTCGTCAACGGATATTCTGAAAAAGATTTGGCGGATATTTTTTGGAGATACGGAGAGGAAAAGTACGCAAGGAGAATTGCCAAGGGGATTGTTCAGGCGAGGAAAATTGGAAAAATAGGGAAGACCGGAGAATTGGTGAGGGTTATTTTGAAAAGTGTTCCGAAAGAGGTCCGACCGCGCGACCAAAAAGGAATGCGGACGGACCGCAATAGAATTCATCCTGCTACAAAAGTTTTTCAGGCCCTGCGAATTGAAGTGAATCAGGAGCTTGAAAATTTGAAAAAGTTTTTAGAACAGGCGGTCGAAGTTTTGGCGCGTGAAGGCAGATTAATGGTTATCGGCTTTCATTCGCTTGAGGACCGGATTGTAAAGAATTTTTTTCGGGATGAATCACACGATTGTCTTTGTCCGCCCAATTTTCCGAAATGTATTTGCGCTCACAAGAGGCAATTGAAAATTATTACGAAAAAGCCGATTGTACCGGGCGAAAAGGAAATTGGAGAAAACCCCAGAGCGAGAAGCGCGAAGCTCCGAGTAGCGGAGAAACTTTCAGTGAACAGTGAACAATAATCAATAATCAATACCAAATTATTGATTGTTGATTACTGATCACTGACAACAGGGGGACGCATTTCCATGAGTCGATTTCTCACTCTCACTCACTCCAGCTCCGCGAGATTTGGTGAACGAAAAAGGATTTTGAAAAGCCAGCCAAAGGTAGGGCGGGTGACTTTGAGTTTTTTTCTGGTGGTGCTCGTTTGCGCAACGGGAGTTTTCTATATTTTCGAAGTTAACAATATGGCCACAAAAGGTTATGAGATAGACAAACTTGAAAAACAGCTGAATGATCTCAAAAAAGGAAATGAGCGGCTTCAAATTCAGGCGGCAGAGCTCAAATCAATGTATAAAATCGAAGAAAAGACAAAAGAGCTTAATATGATTGCCCCGAAAGACGTAAGCTATATGAATTTGCCGGGTGATGTGGCGATGAAATAGATGACTAAAAGTAAATTTTCCAAGCATAAAAGAAGTTCCCTCAAAACAAACTTCCGGATTTATATTCTGATTTTTTTTATTCTGACGGCAGTTGCAATGATACTTTTCCGGCTTTATACTCTGCAGGTTTTGGCGCACAGTTATTATCGGGAATTAGCTTCCGACCAGCACAAAATTTTTGAGGATTTGATTCCCAAGCGGGGCGAGATTTTTGTGAGGGACGGTGACAGTTATTATCCCGTGGCGGTGAACAAGGAGCTCAATCTTGTTTTTGCCGTCCCCCGCGAGGTGGAAAATCCAAGAGAAACGGCTAGGCAAATCGCGCCAATTCTTGAACTTGACGAAAGGGAACTGGAAGAAAAAATCGACAATCGCGGCGGCTGGTATGCGGTTCTCAAGCATAAGGTTGATGAGGACAAAGCCTCGCAAATACGCGAAAAGAAACTAAAAGGAATTTATATGTCTCCGGAAGACGAAAGGTTTTATCCGGGCGGAAATTTCGCGTCGCAGCTCGTCGGTTTTGTCGGATCGGACGGGAATAAAGTGAAAGGCCGCTACGGACTGGAGGCCTATTGGAACAAAGAGCTTGAAGGAAGCGAAGGGAGACTTGAGCAGGAGAGAGACACGGGCGGGCGCTGGATTTCAATTAGCGAAAAGGTGATGTCGCCGGCCGAGGATGGAGCCGATTTATACTTGACCGTTGATCACACGATTCAGTACCGGGCGGAAATGGCGATTAAAAAAGCTCTTGAAAAATTCAAAGCCGACAGCGGAAGCATTGTCATTCTCGAACCGCAGACGGGCGCGGTTTTGGCAATGGCTTCGGCGCCGGATTTCAACCCCAATGATTTTTCCGGGGTGGAGGATATGTCTCTTTTTGCCAATCCGGTTGTGAATCATATCTATGAATGCGGTTCGGTTTTCAAGCCGATCACGATGTCGGCTGGAATTGACGCCAAAGTTGTGACGCCTGACACAACCTATACCGACACCGGCGCGGTGAACGAAGCCGGCTATACCATCAAAAATTCCGATGGGAAAGCTAATGGAGTGCAAACGATGATGCAGGTGCTCGAAAAATCTTTGAACACGGGAGCGATATTCGTGGGAAAATTGCTTGGCAACTTGCGTTTTTACGAGTACATGAAAAATTTCGGTTTCGGGGAAAAGACGGAAATTGATACTTTAGGGGAAGTTCCCGGAAGTATCTCCGGGCTCGCGGAACTCAAAAATATCAATACTTTCACGGCAACTTTCGGCCAGGGAATTTCCATGACGCCGATACAGCTCGTGAACGCCTTTGCCACGATTGCAAATGGTGGCAAATTAATAAAACCCCATCTGGTTGAAAAAATAGTTTATAAAAACGGTTCTGAAATTGTTTTCCAGCCGGAGAAAAAAAGAGGAGTTATTTCCAAAGAGACTTCGCTTGATTTAGCCCGAATGCTTGTGAGTGTTGTGAAGAACGGGCACGGAAAAAGAGCCGGCGTGCCGGGCTATCTCATTGCCGGGAAAACGGGAACGGCCCAAATTCCCAAAAAAGACGGCCCCGGATATGAAGAAGGAGCGCATGTTGGATCTTTTGCCGGTTTTGCTCCGGCCTATGATCCGAAATTCGTGATGCTTGTGAAGCTCGACAATCCGAGGAACGTCGAGTGGGCCGAATCAAGCGCCGCGCCGACATTTGGCGAAATGGCGAAATTCATGCTAGATTATTTCGGAGTCGAGCCGACGGAGGAATATACCCAGAGAGATGTTGATCTCTTCAACGCGACCCATGATGTTTCGATATACCAGGCGCCGAGGGAAGAACAGCCAACACCGCAGCAGCCAGCAGAGGAAGAAAAGAAAAAAGATAAGAAGAAAAAGAAAAAATAATTTTGGAATTATGAATAATATTATGTCCGCTAAAGGCGGATCCGCCTTTAGCGGAAAGTCTCGCAAAATTCTCTTACTCGAAAAAATCCTGAAATATTTAGCGGTCAAGGCACTGCGCAAATTCGAACCGCGGATTGTCGGCGTGACCGGTTCGGTGGGAAAAACTTCGACCAAAGAAGCGATTTACACAGTTCTTGCGTCGAAATTCCGGGTGCGCAAAAACGAGAAGAATTATAACAACGAAATTGGTTTGCCTCTTTCGGTTTTGGGGCTGGAAAGCGGCGGGGGAAGTTTCGCAAAATGGGGGTTGGCGCTGTTTCAGGCGCTGGGAGTAATATATTTGGGCCGAAAGAAAAATTATCCGGAAGTTCTGGTCCTTGAAATGGGTGCTGACCGGCCGGGAGATATAAAATATCTGGTTGATTTTATCAAACTCGAAGTTGGAGTCGTAACAGCAGTCGGAATCAGTCATTTGGAATTTTTCAGGGACAAAAAACAGATTGCTCGGGAAAAAAGCGCTTTGGTGAAATATTTGAATAAAGAAGGTTTGGCTGTCCTCAATTGCGACGATCAGGAAGTCCGGGCAATGGCGAAAGATATACAGGCGGAGAAAATATTTTATGGATTTTCGGAAAACGCGGACGTGCAGGCGTCAGACATATTTTTTGGCTACGAGAAGTCGAAAGATCATCACGGCGGGGACGTCAGCAAAATCAAAGGCATCAGTTTCAAGTTGAGCTATGACGGGGCGATAGTTCCCGTGCGGCTTATGCGTTCGGTTGGCCGGCCGCAGATTTATGCGGTTTTGGCGGCGGCGGCGGTCGGCATTCATTTTGAAATGAATCTTTTGGAAATCGCTGAAGCGCTCAAAAATTTTCAATCTCCTGCCGGAAGGCTTAATATCATTGACGGAATCAAAAACACGATGATCATTGAAGACAGCTATAACGCCGCGCCGCAATCAACTCTGGCCGCGCTTGAAGTGCTCCAGAAAATCAAGGCCGAGCAGAGAAAACTGGCCGCTCTTGGAAATATACTTGAACTTGGCGAAGATACGGAATCCGGTCATCGGGAAGTGGGCCGAAAAGTGGCCGAAGTGGCGCAAGTCCTTTTTGTCGTCGGAGACAAAGCGAGATTTATTGCCGATGAAGCCGAGAAAGCCGGTCTTGACAAAAAGAATATTTTCTGCTATGATTCGTCAAGTGAAGCAAAAATCCCTATTCAAAAAGAGCTTCAAGAAGGTGACGTAATTCTCATAAAAGGCTCTCAAGGCGCGCGAATGGAAAAGATTTCCGAAGAAATAATGCGCTATCCGGAACAAGCCGAAAAACTGCTTCCTCGGCAAACTGAAGAATGGAAGAAGGAGTAATTTGCACGATAAATATAATAAAAAAAGCGCCTGTGGATAAACTCCATTGACAGCGAATTGCCAAAAGGAATAAAATAGAAAGGCGTTGAAATAAAAAAGAAAAATTGAATAATCAAGAGAGCTAGCGGTTAGTTTATGAATAGGGGATAACCGTGAGCTCTTTAACAAAAGGCGATTGTTCGTTAATGAAGGTCGCTTTTTGTGTCTATAAAATTTCTCTCATAAAATTTCTCTCAAGGGAGGAAAGAAATTATGTGTAGCAC
>PFVO01000025.1 GCA_002790655.1 Candidatus Moranbacteria bacterium CG_4_9_14_3_um_filter_44_28
TTGTCACGAACGCCCGAAGCGCGGAGATGATAAAGCTGGCCTCTAATTTTATGCTGGCCCTTCGCGTTTCGGCGACCAATATGCTTTCGCGAATCTGCGACGCGACGGGAGCGGATATTGAAGCGGTTATGGAAGGCGTGGGAATAGACAAGCGCGTCGGGCCGCATTTTTTGAAGGCTGGAATAGGCTATGGGGGTTCCTGCTTTCCAAAAGACACAAAAAGCATTCGCGCGATTTCCGATCATCACCGGCTCGACACTTCCATTTTCGACGCCGTAATCAACATCAACACCGACCAAAGAAAATGGTTTTGCCAGAAAGTGGACGAAATAACTCTGTTTACTCTAAAAAACAAAAAAATCGCTGTTTGGGGGTTGGCTTTCAAGCCGAATACGGATGACACCAGAGAAGCGCCGGCGATTGATGTCGTTGAATGGCTGCTTCAGGAAGGGGCGGAAGTAAATGTTTTTGATCCCGTTGCGAATGTCAAAAAAATATTCGGCAATAAAGTCAAACACTGCCGCGATATGTACGAGGCCGTTGAAAAAGCGGAGGCGCTCTTGATTATAACTGAATGGAATCAGTTCAAAAACGCCGATCTTAAAAAAGTCAGGAAAAAGATGCTGGTCTCGAAAATTGTGGACGGAAGAAATATTTTTGATCCGAAAGTTGTGAAGAAATTGGGTTTTAAGTATGTTTCGATGGGAAGGCCTTAAAAGCTAAACTTTAGGAAATTTCCTAAAGCTTAGCTTTAGGGCTTCTCGGAAATATTCAATAGTTTTCTTTAAGCCTTCTTCCAGTTTAATTTTTGGTTCCCAGTTTAGTTTTTCCTTGGCGAGTCTTATATCTGGTTTTCTTTGTTTAGGGTCGTCTTGGGGGAGAGGTTCGTGGGCAATTTTACTTCGGCTTTCCGGAATGAGGGCGAGAATTTTTTGAGCCAGTTCCAAAACGCTGAATTCGTCCGGATTTCCCATATTCACGGGACCGGGAAATTTTTTCTCGTTGTTCATCATCGCGATCAAGCCTTCGATCAGATCGTCAATGTACTGAAAGCTTCGGGTTTGCGACCCGTCGCCGTATACGGTTAAATTCTCGTTCCGGAGCGCCTGGGTGATGAAATTAGAGACTACCCGCCCGTCTTCGGAATCCATATTCGGTCCGTAGGTGTTGAAAATGCGGACAACGCGGATGTCTGTTTTATATTTTCGCTGATAGTCGAAAAAAAGCGTTTCGGCGGCGCGTTTCCCTTCATCATAGCAGGAACGGATGCCCGTCGGGTTCACGTTTCCCCAATATGATTCGGGCTGGGGATGGATTTTCGGATCGCCGTAAACTTCGGAAGTGGATCCCTGAAGGATTGTTGCCTTGTTTTTTCTGGCGAGTTCAAGTATGTTGAGAGAACCAATCACTGAAGTTTTCAAGGTGAAAATCGGATCTTTTTGATATCGCGGAGGCGAAGCCGGGCAGGCAAGATTATAAATTTGATCGAGGTTATCTCTAATGTCTAGCGGTCTGATAATATCCTGCTTGATAAACTTAAAGTTTTGATTTTTCAGCGACTCGGCAATATTCTCTTTCCGGCCAGTGGAAAGGTCATCAACACAGATTACCTCGTGATTTTTTTTGAGATAATATTTGCAGAGGTGTGAACCAATGAACCCAGCACCGCCCGTAATTAGAATTCTCATACTTGTTACGGATTAAAATTTCAACTACTATATAAAAGCATAATTTAAGGGTTTTTGCAATGGACGTCAGATATTTTAAAGGCCGTGTCAAAGGCTTTTGGCGAAAATACCGGGGGCTTTCGCGCCTCGCCCGGGGTGAGTTTAAAATCGGCGGGTTTTCCGGCGTGATTTTTGCCGTGCGGCGGCATTTCAAGAAACGAAAAGGGGAGTGGAAAGGCGGATACCCGGCGGCGAATGATTATGAGAAAGATTTGGTGACGATTGCCATTCTTTCCAAAGACCGGCTGGATTTGCTCAAGTCTTGTCTTGAATCAATTGAGGCCAGTTTGAGCCAAAAATATAAGGTTGAAATTTTAGTCGGGGACACGAGAAGCCGAAAATGGGGAACGTGGAAATTTTATCGTGAAGCCGGAAAAAAATGGAAAAATCTCAAAATCGTGAAATTCCGCTATTATTTTTTTTCGAAAAACTATAACAAACTTGCGAATCGGGCGGGCGGGGAATATCTGATATTTCTCAACAACGACACAATCGTAAAAGGCGATTGGATTGACGCGCTGGTTGACCCGCTGCGGGATAAAAAAATCGGAGTTGTCGGCGGAAAGCTTTTGTATAAAAACGGAACGATTCAACACGCGGGAGTGGAATTCAACGAGGAAGGTAGCGCCGCCCATATTTTCAGGGAAAAACCAAAAGATTTTCCGGGAGCGAATTTCAAAACCTATGTTCCGGCGGTAACTTTCGCCTGCGTAGCGATGCGCCATGACGTTTTTGATCGTTTTCAGTTGAGTGAGAATTTTAAAGAGGAATCCCAGGATCCCGATTTTTGTTTGAGACTTCAGGGAACCGGATTTAGAATTCTTTACAATCCGGAGTGTGAAATTTATCATCTTGAGTGTTCCACTCGTGATTGGAAAAAGGGAGAGGCGGACAGGCAGCTTCTCCAGAAAAAATGGGGGAGAAAAATTAAAGAAATTTTTGAAAAGGGGAACCAACGGGTGAAATTCGATACGGATGAATACAAGAATTCAACCACTGTTGTTCGCGACGACGGAATCGGGGATCTCCTCATGGGCGTGAGCGCGTTCAAGCAATTCCGCGAAAAAAATCCGAATGAAAAATTGATTCTGGCGACATACGAACGCAACATCGAAATGATGGCCGGATTCGGAATTTTCGATGAGTTTATTCCCATTCCTAATGGAAAAAAATATTCGCCTCTCCCGATTCCGGGCGATTCCAAAATTTTCAATTTCATTGATCTCGAAATGAGTTTCGGGCCGATTTGGGGCAGTGTCAAGGAAGATAACAAGATAAACCGCCACTTTGTGTATTCCCGAAAAATGGGACTGAACGAAAATTTTGAGTTGGTTCCGATGCCGGATTACCCGCAGGCAAGGAGAAAAGTTGAGAAATTATTTAGAGATTTGGGCATCGATATTAATCAACCGTTTGTTATATTTAATCTCATCGCCACAAATCCAGCCCGGAGCTGGTGGGAGCCGTATTATCCGGAGCTGATAAAAGCGGTTGAAGAAATGGGATTTACGCCAATTATTACTGGAACAAAAGACAGCGAATATTATCAAGGAAAGAAAATTGTGAATCTTGTCGGCAAAACAAAGACAATCGCCGAGTTCATCGAGGTTATAAAATTGGGAAAATACGTTATCTCAACCGACACCAGCGCTTATCACATCGCGGCGCTTGCAAGGATTCCATTCCTCGCCATTTTCACCGGCGGGATGACGCCGGAGTCGCGGGTGAATTTATACGAAAAATACGAAGCGCTCGCTCCGCCGGAGACTTTAGAGTGCTATCCTTGCTGGGACGAAGGCTGTAAAGATTTGTCCGTGCGCTGGAAAAAAGACCCTTGCCGGCTGATTATCAAACCGGAAGAGGTGATTGAAAAGTTTAGAAAATTAGTCGAAAAATATCCTTGCTAGTCGGTTGCTCCAAGGTTCAACCTTAGGAATTTACTTTATCTTTATCAGATAGTCTTTTCCATCTTGAAATATAATTTCAAGTCTTTTTTTGGTTTGGATTAATTCAAGAAGAGCCGGGCGAACTTCGGCGGGGTATAAGTCCAGATGAAGAACGGCGAAATTGATCCCCAGCTCATCCAGTTTATTGAGGCTGTTCCGGTCGGGGAATCCGCTGATGGTTTTTCCCCAGCGTCCGTAATTAGGGGGAGCATAGCCGCTGTAGCCGTTATAGATAGGCTTGTAGTGGCAGGTCGAGAAAAAGACGTAGTTCAGGGTCAAAGGAACGTCTTTAGAAAAAGGCAGTTCAATGATTGCTTTTACGGACGGGTTCTCCCGTGCCTTGTCATAAACGGCGGGGCAGGTTACGTTTTTCAGCGTTCCGGTTTCAAGTCCGGGAGTATAAAATTCAAAGAAAATGAAGGCTGGAATAAGAATTCCCAAAAGATATTTTACCGCTCTGTTTTTTATTCTAAAAGAGTTTAGAATAAAGGCGATGGCGACGGCCGTGCAGAGCAAGACCACGATTGCCATTCGGCTGGGGGTCCGGATAAATCCCAAGTGAAAAATTTTGTAGAGAAAATAGTAGGGAAGGGGAAAATTTTTAAGAGGAGCGATGAAATTAAGGAACGGGCCGAAGGATAACAGCATAAACAGGGGAATTCCCGCGAGATACATCTTGAAATTCCTGTCGGTGATTTTTTTTCTGGCAAAAAGAAGAAAATATCCAATGAGCAGGATTGAGAAATATCCGAGGAAAAGCATATTTTCCGCCCAATGTTTTTTCTCTACGCCCAGCCGGTCGGTGACGAGTTTCGCCATATTTGTTCCGGGAAGAGGGACGATATATCCTCCCAAATCGGCGGAACTGCGGCTTGCTTCCTCAAGGGAATATTTGAAATTATTTTCGAGGCTGATTTTGATGTAAGGAACGGTAAAAGGAAGGATTAGCACGATCACAAGAATTGCCGGAATAATTGAATCGCGGGCAATTGCCTTGAAATTTGCCAAAATTGAGCGATAGTTGACAATCAGGACAAAGGCGAGAAAAAAAGCCAGAAACGCCCCGTTGTTCCAGCTGGAAAGCATTTGAGCGATGAAAAACAGAGAGGAAAAAATCAGATATTTTCGTTTGAAGGTGTCAAAATATTTTTGCAAATAAAGAACGGTGAAAGGTATCCAGAAAGTCACGAGATTCTGGAAATGTCCCAGATTGGCGAATTTATAAGTCGCGAATCCGTAGATTAGGCCGGCGATGAATGAGGCGTAAGTATTTTTGGTATGGTATTTTGCCAGAAGATAAACTCCCCAGGCGGAGAGTATAAAGGAAATGAGAATTAGAGTGTTGTAGGTAAAAAGAAGACTGCCAGTGAGAAGAAAAACGGGCAGTCCCAGAAGAGCCGGGGGAAGCAATATATCGCTGTAGGCAAGAGTATTTTTATTCGGGTAAAAAATATTGGCGTTGAAAATGTTCAGCGGATCATTGAGAAAAGAGTGGATGTCCCAGCCGATTGTCCAGCTAGTGAAGAGTCCGTCTCCCGGGATCACCGTATGCCGGATGTCTTTTAGAAGGGGGCATAAGAAATATACGCTTATGATCGTATAAATAAAAAGAACAAGGAGTTCCAGTCTTTTCTTCTTTAGATAGCGGAAAATCTTTCCGGCGGTATCCGCAATTTTATTTCTCATAAAACTCGCGCAATTTATTTTTCGCTTTTTATTTTGCTTTCGATCTGGGTTGTGGAGATAGGAGTATCTTCTTTCGGAACAAGATATAGCTCGCCGCCGTATTTTTTCAAAACTTCCGTTTCGACGCACTCGGCGCCGTACTCGGCGCTGTTAGCGTGAACGTCGGGACGGATTTTTTCAAGCCAGGGATTAGGAATGAGATCATCAAAGAGGAAAACATAATCCACGTACATTATCGCGGCGACCGCTTCGGCCCTGAATTGCTCGGGAATGATCGGCCGGCCCGGTTTTTTCTTGTATTCCCGCACGGACTTGTCGCTGTTCACGCCGACGATCAAAATGTCACCCTTACTTTTTGCTTTTTTTAGAAGCTCAACATGCCCGGCGTGAAAAAGATCGAAAGAGCCGTTGGTCGTGACAATTTTTTTGCCTTCCTTTTTCGCTTTCTCGGCAATTTTCAAAATTTCGGCGAGAGACTTAATTTTTTCTTTATGACTCATATTTTTACAATAAATTTCGCCGCGTCGAGTAAGTCTTTTGCAATATAAGTTACGTCTGTTTTATGATGCGGGTCAGATTTCCCGCCTTTTCCGGTCATAACTAGGATTGATTTTATTCTGAAATTTTTTCCGGTTTTCACGTCGGCCCACTTATCACCGATAATCCAAGATTTTTTGTTATCGATTTTAAAATCTTTTTCAGCTTGTTGGAGCATGCCTATGCCCGGTTTTCGGCATTTAGTTTTCTTTTTGTATTTTCCAATTCCTTTCTCCGGATGATAGGGAGAAAAATAAGTTTTCAGAATTTCAATTTTTTTCTTTTTCAGTTGCGCGGCGACATAATTATTGAATTTCCAAAAATCTTTTTCTGTATAATATCCGCAGCCGATGCCCGACTGATTGGTAGCTATTATGAATTCAAACTTTTTTCTTTTCAGCAGCTGCAAACCGGCGATCGCATTTTTTTCGAACTGAAAATCCCTGATTTTATATGTATAACCGGTATCAACATTGATAACCCCGTCGCGGTCGAGAAAAATAATTTTTTTCATAAATCTACTCTGACTCTAAGACTAAGTCTTAGGAAATTCCTAAGACTTAGTCTTGGGAGAATGCTCAATCCAGCTTGACAATTCTTCTTCCGTCACCACCGATGTCCCGAATTT
>PFVO01000006.1 GCA_002790655.1 Candidatus Moranbacteria bacterium CG_4_9_14_3_um_filter_44_28
TGACCTGGATTTAATCGAGCGAAAGAAAAAATCGGTTAAGGAGGAAAACGCAAAAGTAACCATAATTAACAAAAGCGGATTGGCAAATTTTGATAGAAAATTATCCAATCTGCTTCAAAAGATGGGCTACAACACAAAAGTTGTGATAAGTAGCGCGAACAAAACCATGCTTGCAGACCAAACGGCAATTTATGATATTTCAAAAACAAAGCCTTTTTCGGCGGAAGATCTTTCCAAAAAATTGGATGCCTCCACCGCTCAAAGCCTGCCAGCAGGTTTCTCCGCCCAATGTCAAAACACCGACTTGTGTCTTGTAACCGGCTTGGATTTGATCGATAATTTGAATTACGAAGAAGGAACTATCGAGGAACTGGAAAGCGAATATGACAAGCAACAGGTGAATGAGAGGGAATATATTGAGTTGTTAAAAAAAGGGTCAAATAAAAAATTTTAATTACTCTCAATTTGTCATCCCGAGCGAAGTTCCGATTTATCGGAACGCAGTCGAGGGATCTTTATGGATAACCTAATGGCTCGCCACTGCTTATGCACATAGATTCCTCGACTCCGCTTTGCTTCGCTCGGAATGACAATCCTATGTTAATGAAAACTATTCTCATCGCCGGTCTCGGCAATCCTGGAAAACATTACGAAAAAACCCGCCACAATGTCGGGTTTATGTTCGTGGATTATTTTTGGAAAGAATACCGCGACAAATTTGGATTCTCGGATTGGGAATTGAAGAAAAAAATGAAATCCGAAATAAGCGTCGGGAAATTCAATGGAAAAAAAATAATCCTCGCCAAGCCCCGGACACTTATGAATTTATCCGGCGTTGCCGTCACTGCGGCAAAGAAGTTTTATAAAGTAAAACTGGAAAATATTATTGTCGTCCATGATGAAATCGACTTGCCGCTCGGAACTCACAGATTTTCCACTGGCTCCTCCGCCGCTGGGCATAAAGGCACACAAAATATAATTGATACACTGGGAACAAAAAAATTCACACGATTGCGGATTGGAGTTGATAACCGCGGCGACAAAAAGATTCCGACGGAAAAATACGTGCTGGGGAAGCTTACAAATACGGAGTCTAGGATTCTTATGAAAACTCTGGAGAAATCTGCGAGCGAACTGATAAATAAAATTATATAAAAAACGTCCGGCAAAGCCGGACACTAACATTTTTAATTTTTACTTTTTCATTTTTAATTTGAATATGTCCTCTGTCCCGCCTGATAGCGCCGGGATCATCCGCAGTTGCAAATTACCCGAACTTACCAGAGATGCTTAAGGAGGGGTCACATCGTCTGACTACCAGACGAGACAGAAGACACGAGGAAGCTATTTTCCCTTATTTTCGCCAAAAAAGAGCATTCACCCCTTCAAATAATTTTGCTCCGCAAAATTCCCGCGAAGCGGGATTTGACAGGGCAAGTTCCCCCAGCGTGATAGACCATTATAGCAGAACCAGCGGATTTGTCAATCCCGCACTTTCGCTAAACGTGCAGAGCAAACCCTTCATAACATTACTATGCAAAATAACGAAATTATTTTCTGGCACGCGTTCAACTCCGTCGAGGGATTCGGACCGCAGACGTTTCGGAAGCTTACAGCCCGTTTTTCATCACTTGCGGAAGCCTGGCGGGCTGGCCGGGAAAACTTGATAAATTCCGGCCTCACTAAAAAGCAGGCGGAAGTTTTCTCGGAGTTTCGGGAAAATAATTCGCCGGAAAAACTTTTCGAGGATCTTTTGGGAGAAAAAATCGGAATTATCACCATAAAGAGTGAAACCTATCCGTCCCAGCTCAAGGAAATTCCGACCGCGCCGCCGGTTATATATGTAAGAGGAAATCCGGAGATTCTCAAAAATAAATCGCTCGCCGTCGTCGGTTCAAGAAAATTCACAGGCTACGGCCGGCGGGTAACGGAAAATCTCTGTCGCGATTTGGTTCGGGCGGGACTCACCATCGTAAGCGGTTTGGCACTCGGGATTGACGGCATCGCCCACCGGGCGACGCTCGATAGCGAAGGAATCACCATCGCCGTTCTGGGAACCGGAATTGACGATGAAACAATTTATCCTCGGGAGCATTTCAACCTCGGAAAACGTATTTTTGAAGGTGGCGGGGCGCTCATCAGTGAATTTCCGCCCAAAACTCCTTCTCTGAAGCAAAATTTTCCGGCCCGCAACCGGATTATGGCCGGACTCACTTTGGGGACTTTGGTGACAGAAGCGGCGGAAAGTTCGGGCTCTCTCATCACGGCGGGACTGGCGCTCGAATTCAGCCGGGAAGTTTTTGCCGTTCCGGGGGATATTTTCTCGCCCCAGTCAGCGGGAGCAAACGGACTCATCAAAAAAGGCGCGAAACTCGTTGCTTCGTCGGCGGATATTCTGGAAGAACTTAATATTTCCCGCGCGTATTCGGCATCCGCGCGAAAAGTCTTTGAACCCAAATCAGAAGAAGAAAAAACCGTCTGGAAAGTATTGAGCAACATTCCCCTTCACGTTGACAAGCTCGCAAAAATGACTAAACTGGACACAGCGACTCTTAGTTCAACGCTCGCGACAATGGAAATTGAAGGAGCAGTGAAGAATGTGGGAGGACAGAATTATATAAAAATGTAATTGATCATTAACCATTGACCATTGATCAATGATTAATGTTCGATGATCAATTTTATGATACTAATCATAGTCGAGTCTCCAACCAAAGCCCGCACCATCTCCAAATTCCTTGGTAAAGATTTCAGGGTTAAATCCTCCTTTGGCCATATTCGCGATCTTCCCCAGCGGGAGATGGGTGTTGACATCGAAAATAATTTTCAGCCGAAATACGTAGTGAACGCCAAAGCGCGCGAGAAAGTGAAGCCCCTTCGGGAAGAAGCAAAAAAAGCGAAAAATGTGATTCTTGCCACCGATGAAGACCGCGAAGGCGAAGCCATTGCCTGGCACCTTTCCGAGATTCTCAAGCTCAATCCAGAGAATAAATTGCGGATTGTTTTTCACGAAATCACCAAAAGGGCGATTGAAGAAGCGCTTGAAAATCCACGCGCCATTGATTTTCATCTGGTTGACGCCCAGCAGGCGCGAAGAATCCTGGATCGCCTTGTCGGATATGAACTTTCCCCGCTTCTTTGGAAAAAAATAAAGCGCGGTCTTTCTGCCGGACGAGTGCAATCAATTGCTCTTCGGATAATCTGCGAGCGCGAGCGGGAAATTGAAAAGTTCAAAAAGCAGGAATTTTGGACGATTTCGGTCAAACTTCAACCGAAGGTTGAGCCTTTGGCGACCTTCGAAGCGGCCCTCACTCACCAAAACGAGAAAAAGATTGAAGAAATTGTGACACTCAAGCTCTTTGCCGGAGACTACAAAACCAAAAAAACGATCATCGCTGACGAAAAGACGGCTAGTGGCATAAAATTAGAACTTGAAAAAGCCGAATATAAAGTTTCCGAAATCATAAAAAAAGAAATTCAACGCACTCCGCCGCCGCCTTTCACCACTTCCACGCTTCAGCAAACCGCCATCAACTCGTTTGGATTTTCAGCAAAACAAACAATGATGATCGCCCAGAAACTCTATGAACAGGGATTCATCACCTATATGCGAACGGACAGCGTCAATCTATCACTTCCCTCGATGCTCGCCGCCCGAAAAACAATCGAAAAACTCTTCGGGAAAAACTACGCCCTTGAGAGCCCAAGATTTTACAAAACCCGATCAAAAGGTGCCCAGGAAGCCCATGAGGCCATTCGCCCGACATATCCAGAAAACACCCCAGAAGCCTTGCAAGGAAAATTAGACGTGAATCAATTGAGATTATACCGCCTGATCTGGCGCCGGATGATTGCCTGTCAGATGCAAACGGCCATTCTCAATTCAGTGAAAGTTTTAGTCGAAGCAAAAGGTTCACCCCGCACCACGGAAGCCGAGTTGCGGGACAAGAAAAATGACTATACTCTTCAGGCCAACGGCTCGATGATAAAGTTTGATGGGTATCTAAAGATTTATGGAGATTCACCCCTCACCACTTCTCTTAAAAAAAAGCAAGCTGAAAATACTTTGGGGATTGACCAACCCAAAGAAGTGGTGAGGGGCAAGCTACCAGTTTCCGAAAATCTCCTTCCTCCTCTCAAAGAGAAAGAAATTTTGGATTTTATGGAAGCCAAAGTAAATCAAAAAGAAACTGCTCCCCCGCCCCGCTATACGGAAGCCTCGCTCGTTAAAGTTCTCGAAGAAAACGGAATCGGCCGGCCTTCCACCTACGCGCCGACCATTTCGACAATTATTGACCGAAAATACGTGGACAAAAACGAGGAACGGAAATTATATCCGCTCGAGATTGGCTTTTTGGTGAACGATCTTTTGGTCGAACATTTTCCGGAAATTGTGGATATGAAATTCACGGCCGTCATTGAAGAGGATTTGGATAAAATCGCCGAAGGAAAAAAAGGATGGGTTCCGGTAGTGAAGAAATTTTACGAGCCGTTTCATAAACATTTGGAAGGCAAGTCGAAAGAAATAAAAAAAGAAGACATCCTGGAAAAACTGGACCGCCAGTGCCCCGAATGCGGCGGGGATCTTCTGGTCCGCTTCGGACGCTATGGAAAGTTTATCGCCTGCAACAATTTTCCCAACTGCCGCTACACCGAAAAAACAGCCGAGGAGAAAAAAATTGAAGCGGAAAACGATGGTGAAAAGTGTGACAAATGCGGCGCGCCGATGGTCGTGAAGCGAGGAAAATACGGAGCGTTTCTAGGATGCTCCCGCTATCCGGACTGCAAAAATATCAAAAAAATAAACACCGCCAAATCCACCGGAGCGAAATGCCCAAAGTGTGAGAAGGGAGAGATCTTGGAACGCCGCTCGAGAAAAGGAAGGCTTTTTTACGGCTGCAGTGAATATCCAAAATGCGATTTTTCCTTGTGGAACCGCCCAACTGGAAAAAAATGCGAAAAATGCGGAGGCTTGATGGTGTATCAGATGAATGGGAAGGAAAAGTGCTCGAACAAGGAATGTAAATAAACCAAAAAGCAAAAACAAAAGATTTTTAAGTTTTTAGTCTGTGGTTTTGGTTTTTGATTTTTGGTTTTTGATTTTGTTATCATGACTCTCGACGAACTATACACCCACTATAAAAATCCCCTCAACGCCCGGCAAAAACAGCTCATTGCCGAGGCTTTTGAATTCGCCAAAGCCGCTCACGCCGGGCAAAAAAGAAAAACAGGCGAGGATTATTTTGACCACTCGGTTGAGACCGCAGCGATTTTGGCCGAAATCGGAATGCGCTCCAAAACGACCGCCGCAGCCCTTCTTCATGATGTTCCCGAGGATACCAAGGTAACCCTCGAAGAGATTCGAAAAAAATTCGGCGACGAAACTGCCAATCTGGTTGACGGCATCACAAAATTAGGAAAATTCAAACTGCGGGGCGACAAAAAAGAAATTCAGCTCGAAAACCTTCGTAAGATTTTCCTCGCCATGGCCGAAGATATCCGGGTGGTGCTTATTAAACTGGCCGACCGCCTCCACAATATGCGCACCCTTCACGCTCTCCCGCCAGACAAACGGGAGAGAATCGCCTGGGAAACAAGGGAGATTTTTGCTCCCATTGCCAACCGGCTTGGAATCGGGGAAATAAAAGGCGAGCTGGAAGATTTGTCGTTCCGATATCTCGACCCGAAAAACTACGAACTCGCCAAGGATCTTCTCAACAAGGAGTTCAGAGAACGAAAAAAGGACGTTGATATCACCATCAAGGAACTTCGGGAAGGGCTGGTCGGCAACAATATCAAAGTCACTGACATTCATGGCCGGACAAAGCAAATCTACCGTTTTTTTCTGAAGCTCAAAAAACATGACATGGACGTGAGCCGGGTTTATGACGTCGTGGCCATTCGGGTGATCGTTCCCGAAATTGCCGACTGCTACGAAGCGCTCGGAATCGTCCACAAAAAATACCGCCCGCTCGTGGGACGGATCAAAGACTATATTTCCCTTCCCAAACCGAACGGCTACCGCTCCATTCACACAACCGTTTTCGGGCCGCTCGGAAAAATCATCGAAATCCAGATTCGCACCCCCCGCATGCACGACGAGGCCGAATTTGGTATTGCCGCTCACTGGATTTATTCTTCCGCCAAAACCTGGCGCGATTATATCTTCCGCCGTTACTCCCCGGAAGAAATTCCCCAGCAGGAATTGCAGTGGGTAAAACAGCTTCGCGAATGGCAAAAAGAACTGGGAGCTGACGACCAGGAGTTTATGCAAGGGCTCCGGATTGATTTTTTCCAAAATCATATTTTCGCTTTCACGCCCAAGGGCGATATTATCAATCTCCCCGAAGATGCGACCCCCATTGATTTTGCCTACGCCGTTCACAGCGAAATCGGCAGCCGCACCACCGGCGCCAAGGCTGACGGCAAACTAGTAGCGTTGGACTATAAAATAAAAAATGGGCAGGTTATCGAGATTTTGACCTCCAAAGATCACAAAAATCCTAACCAGGACTGGATCCGCATCGCCAGGACTTCCTACGCGCGGGGGCGCATCCGGGCGCAATTGCGAAAAGCGGGAATAATGGTGGGAACGGTCAGGAAAGAATAAAAATCCGGGAACTGAACTCCCGGATTTTTTGAAGCAGGATTTTAGATGCTTTTATGACAGCTTTGTGGTTATGCTTTCTAGTTCTTCGGGACTATAAAAATCAATGACAATTTTTCCGCCCGAACCGCCCGTTTGTCGGCCGGACAGGGATTTTTTGATGGTGACTTTTGTCCCTAACGCAGCCGAAAGCTGTTCTTCTTTTTCCTTTAGAAACGGATCCTGGCCGGCGCTTCCAATTCTTCTTTTGTGGGTGTTTACCGTAACCTCGCGAACTTTGTCCTCAACTTGGCGAACGGTTAGATTTTCTTTGAGAATCAGTTCGAAGAGAGCTCTTTGTTTTTCCGGATTGGAAATGGCCAAAATCGAACGGGCGTGGCCTTCGCTGATTTTTTCTTCGATGAGCGCCCGCTGAATTTCAATTGGGAGACCCAGCAGTCTCACTTTGTTGGCTATGGCGCTCCGGCTTTTCCCGACCCGCGCGGAAATTTCCTCCTGTGTCAGATCAAATTCCTCGATAAGTTTTTTATAGGCCCGCGCTTCCTCGACGACGTTCAGATCTTTTCGCTGAATATTTTCAATCAACGCTATTTCCAGTTTTTCTCTTTCCCCCTCTTCTTCGCGAATAATCACCGGAATCATTTCAAGGCCCGCCATCCTTGCCGCCATAAGCCTTCGCTCTCCGGCAATAAGTTCATATTGCTCCGGCGCGATTTTTGTCACCACCAGCGGCTGGATGATGCCGTGTTCTTTTATAGAAGCCGCCAAATCCTGAAGCTCCTCTTCGGCAAAATCATGCCGCGGTTGCTGGGGATTGGTCGCGATTTTGGAAATCGCCACTTCCAAAAATTCGTCCTGAACGGCTTTTGAAGGAGGAGCGGCAATTTCTTGTTTTATATTCTGCGACGCACCTGCATCTCCAACTGGTTTATTTTTTTGGGGAATAAGAGACGCCAGCCCGCGACCCAAACCCGAATTGTTATTTGCCATTGATTTTTATTTTGAAGAAAAATATCACTGACTTCATTATACCAAAAACCGCCGAAATACAAAAACAGCCCTTGGGGGGCTGGAAACTTCGCACTTCAAGTTTCTGACATTAAACGTTAGGAAAGGACGGATTAAAGTTTTCTTATTTTTTTCCTTATCTCTTTATAATCCGGAATGGCGCGCGCGACAAGATTCCAGAAATTCGGACTATGGTTGAATTCTTCAAGATGACAGAGTTCGTGGACAATGACGTAATCAACGTATTTTTCGGGAAGAAGAGCGATTTTATAGCTGAAATTGAGATTTCCCTTTTTGGAACAGCTTCCCCAGCGCGTTTTTTGGTTCCGGATACTGACCTTATTGTATTTGAATTCGTAAATCCGGTTAAATTCGCTCGTTTTCCGTCCGGCCAGGCTCAAGGCTTCGTGTTTCAGCTTCCTGTATTCTTTCCCGCTATTCCGGGAAAACGTCAGGCTCCGTCCCCTTTTTTTCGCAAAGTCAAGCTTTCCAAGAACCCATTCCGCTTTTTGAACGATAAATTCCTCGATTCTGGAAAAATCAAATCCCCGCGGCGCGGTCACCACAAAACTTCCGTCGCAATACACGGCCAGTCTCAATCTCCTTGCCCGCCGGCTTTTCCGGAGTTTGTATTCGATTTTTTGGTTTTTCAGGCGAATGGTTTTTTTCATAGATGAAATCTCTTCTCCCCCTCCTTTTCCATCCGCAAAATCTCCTGCGTCAGATTTTTATAAGCCCGCGCCCCGCGGGAGAAGATATCGAAGTCGAAAATTGATTTTCCGAAACTGGGCGCTTCGGCGAGTCTCACGCTCCTCGGAATAATTGAATCAAAAACTTTGCCGGGAAAATGGTCTTTCACTTCGCGAACAACCTGATAGGAAAGCCTGTTGCGCCGGTCGAACATCGTGAGAAGCGCCCCCATCACCTTGAGATCCGGCTGAAGATTATCGCGGACGAGATTGATGGTTTCGAGAAGCTGGCTCAAACCCTCGAGAGCATAGTACTCGCACTGAACGGGAATGACTACCTCGTCGGAAGCGACCAGGCCGTTGATGGTGAGCGGGCCGAGGCTCGGCGGAGAGTCAACGATGATGTAATCGTAATCAGTCCGGATCTGGCGAAGGACGTTATGGAGCCGATACTCGCGATTTTCGAGATTGACAAGTTCGATCGTGGCCCCGGCTAAATCCCGGTTTGACGGCAAAAGACTGTGACCGAAAGTTTGGAGTTTAATAATATGCGGGGAGGGATGTTCCCCGAGAATCATGCTATGATAAAGACTTTTTTTGAGATTTCTTGGGTCAACCCCGAGACCGCTCGTGGCATTGGCCTGCGGATCAAGATCAACGAGCAAAACAAATTTCCCCGCTTGAGCGAGTGAAGCTGACAAATTGACAGCCGTGGTGGTTTTTCCCACCCCGCCTTTTTGATTGACCAGGGAGATAATTTTTGCCATGTTTTACTAATTGTAGCATAATAATTGACATCGGGCTATTGTTTTTTTAGACTTTATAATGATTTAACGCCGCCGTGCTGGAACTGGTATACAGGATGGTCTCAAAAACCATTGGGAGTGATCCCATGTCGGTTCAACTCCGACCGGCGGCACGAAGACAAAAATTGGTGCGGGGCGCGCAGGACTCCCCGAACTATTCCGCTTCGCGGAAAGTACGGGGCAAGCAAAATCGTGTATGGGTTTTTACCCCGTAGCTAACGCGAAGCGTTATGCTTTGGGGCGACTCCCTCCTCGCCCACAAGCCGTGAGAGTTTTTGCCCGCCTTAATTTTGCGAAGCAAATTTTGGCGGACGATTCCCTGCCTGCCGGCAGGCAGGTCTCCCGAGGCACCAGAAAAATAAAAATGGAGGAGGCAAAGCAAAATGACTAAAGTCATTTGTGAAAAATGCGGCGCGGAGAACAATATTGTTAAGGAAGAAAAAGACCCCGATAAAATCTTTTACTGCCTTCAATGCAAAAGTTTCTTCTTTAAAATCGGCGCAAGCGGCGAGATTATCAAGCTCGAATTGAATATCGCCTAAAAGCGGCGGAGCTGAAAGCGTCTGCCACTTTTTTCATTTTTCGGTAAGAAGAATCACACTGGCTCCGAGTGAGGGAAA
>PFVO01000043.1 GCA_002790655.1 Candidatus Moranbacteria bacterium CG_4_9_14_3_um_filter_44_28
AAGTCAAAAAGCCCGGAGCGGGCCCATTGAGTCTGGAATTTGCAAAACTCCTCAAGTTTTCAAGTATCTCCGAATCGCCAAAAGACTGCTAACAACTCCCAAAAGAGTTCCTAAAATTATCTGGGTGATGAATATCAAAACAAAATATTTTCCAAAATCGGCCTGAATCAGGGCGACATAAGAGGATCCAACAATATAAGGCGTGATTAATTTGACTATCGGGAAAAGAAGAAGCATTGCGATCACCGCCGCGAAACAGCCGTAGATTATTCCTTCGAAAACGAACGGAAGCCGCACAAAATTATTCGAAGCTCCAACGAGGCGCATAATTTCGATTTCTGTTCCGTGATTATAGATTGTCATTCGGATAACATTGAAAGTAATAAGAATGGCTATCAGGGAAAATAAAGTAAAGAGAAAAACGCCGGTTTTCCTGATTGTTTTTATGGTTGTATTGAAGCGGTCAATGACTAGTTTGTATTGCTGATAATTAACACTGGCAATATTCTCCTTGTAGGCTGAATTTTCCACAGCCTTGGCGATCAAGTCATATTGCTCGGGATTTTTGGCTTTTATATTAATGGAAGCGAGAAGCGGATTTTCATCAACAGCTTCAATGGCTTTCAAAATTTCCGGCTTGCCGACGTTATTGCTTTTGAATTCGGAAAGGGCTCTGTCTTTTGAAATGTAATCGGCTGATTTCACCTCTTTGTATTTCATGACTTCTGATCGGAAGTCCATTATTTTTGATTCCTCCGTTTCGCTTTTGAAATATACCCGAATATCAATCTTGTCCTGGATATATTTCAAGCCAAGATTGGCGCTGATACTCAAGACAATAATCACGCTGATTATGAGAAGCGCCAGTGTCAGGATACTCACTGCGGCCACGCTCAAAGAGCCATTTCGGTAAAAATTTTGGAGACCGGATTTGAATGTTCGGGAAATTGTGAGAAAAATCATAATAATATTCTTATATAGCGTATCTGCCCTTGCTGTGATCGCGGATAATTCTTCCCTGATCGAGGGTAATCACTCGTCTTTTTATATTATTGACAATGTCTTTAACGTGGGTAGCAAGCAAAACTGTTGTTCCCAATTTGTTTATTTTCAGAAGCAATTGAATAATTCCCCAGGCGCTGATTGGATCAAGATTTCCCGTGGGCTCGTCAGCGATAATGAGAGCCGGACGGTGAACGAGAGCCCTGGCTATAGCGGTGCGTTGTTGCTCCCCGCCGGAAATTTCACTTGGGTAGCTTTCTATTTTGTTTGAAAGGCCGACTATCTCAAGAATCTGCGGAACGCTTTTTTCAATTTCTTTATTTAGGCAGCCGGAAACTTCCAGGGCAAAAGCTACGTTTTCGTAGACTGTTTTTTTGGGAAGAAGCTTAAAATCCTGAAATATTGTTCCGATGCGGCGGCGGTGATAAGGAAGCTGTTTCGGGGCGAGTTTGATGATATCTTCTCCGTTGAAAAATATTTCGCCTGAAGTCGGTTTTTCCTCGGCGGTGATAAGTTTGAGAAGAGTTGATTTTCCCGCGCCGCTGTGTCCGACGATAGAAACAAACTCTCCTTTTGCAATCTCAAAAGTAACGTCATCAAGGGCGACTGTGTTCATCCCGCCGGTATAAATTTTTTTTATGTTGCGGAAAGTAATCATTTGATGCAAATGTTATTTATTCACGGGCGTCGGCGATGCACTTTTTTAGGTAAGTTTCAATGAAATCGTCTAATTTTCCGCCTAAAACCTCTTCGGGGTTTTTTGATTCAAATTTCGTGCGGTGATCCTTGACAAGTTTATACGGATGCAGAACATATGATCGGATCTGGCTTCCCCATTGAATGCCTGCGTGCTCGCCTTTCATTTTTTTCTTTTCTTTTTCTTTTTCTTCAATTTCTTTCTGAAATAATTTGGCCCGCAGAATTTTGAGGGCCTTTTCTTTGTTTTGAAACTGACTGCGTTCGTTTTGGCAAGAGACGGTTATTCCCGACAGTAAATGGGTGATTCTCACCGCGCTTTCAGTTTTATTCACGTGCTGTCCTCCGGCTCCTCCCGCCCGAAAAGTGTCAATTTTAAGATCGGTTGGGTCGAATTCGATTTCTTTTATTTTATCAACTTCCGGCAAAACTTCAACCAGGGCAAAGGATGTCTGCCGGAGATTATTGGCATTGAACGGCGAGAGTCTAACTAGGCGGTGAATTCCCGCTTCAGTTTTGAGATATCCATAAGAATAGCGTCCCATTATTTCCAGAGTCGCGCTTTTAATTCCCGCTTCGGACCCTCGTGTCTCGGACATAATTTTCGCTTTCCAGCCCTTTCTCTCGGCAAAACGCAGATACATTTGAAGAAGCATTTCGGCCCAATCCTGCGCGTCAGTTCCTCCTGTTCCGCTGTGGATGGAAAGAATCGCATTCCGGCTGTCAAATTCTCCTTGAAAAAGCGATTCAAATTCAAGCTTCTCCACTCTTTTTTCCAATTCACGCAGCTGATTTGAAATTTCGTCCGTCAAACTTTTATCGCCTTTGGCAATATCAGCTATTTCAAGTAGATTGTCAGCCTCGGCTTCCAAATTAGTTATTTCAGCTGCGTCATTGCGCAGGCCTTCCAATTTTTGTGTTATTTTTTGCGCCTCTTCCCGGTTTTGCCAAAAATTTTCTTTTTCAGCTTTTCTTTCGAGATCCCGGATTCTTTTTTTCTTTTTGGGCAAGTCAAAGACAGTCACCCGCGAGGGTGATTCTTTTCTGAAGCTCTTTGATTTTAGAAATAATTTCCTGCATTGAAGTTATTTTATCACAGAATGAAACATATTGCCAGAACAATAATAATTGCTATAATTTGTTTGTAATCGCGGGTGTAGTATAGTGGTAATACGTGACCTTCCCAAGGTCAAGTCGTGGGTTCAATTCCCATCATCCGCTCAAAAATTTAAGCCTGCGTAGCTCAATTGGCAGATTTACCCGCCGCCTTAGCTCAGCTGGTAGAGCAGCACTTTCGCTTGTCCCGCACCATTTGCCGAGATAGCTCAATGGTAGAGCAATACTTTCGTAAAGTAGAGGTTATGGGTTCGAGTCCCATTCTCGGCTCAAGTAAATGCTGGTAAATAACGTATAAGTTAAGAGTTCGCCCGGTCATCCGACCGGGCGCCCCGTCGAATGACGGGGCGAATCTCACTTCCAGCTCAAACTAAAACCCGACTTTGTTTCTGGAGCCGGGTTTTTGCGAGGATAGTTTAGGGAAATACCGATGGATCTCCCTGTGAATTAACCGAGAGGTTCTTTTCGAATTCGCGGAGTTCCGCGTTGGCGAATTCAGCCTGACCTTCATCCGTGTTCCATTGGAAATCATGAAGAAAGATTACAACTCCATAGTCCTTCATTTTTTCCTTGAGCCAGTCGGCAAACGTCGTTGTTTTCACAAAAATTTGGCGAAGATGCATCATGTCTTTTCCGTCTTCAATTTTCTTTTCTTCAAGCTTGATGATATGAAATCCGAGCGGGCTGGAAATTACATCACTGATTTCCCCGATTTTCATTGAAAAAGATTTTTCGGCGACGGGCTCGACAAGCTGTTCTCTGGTTGACCAGCCCAAATCTCCTCCGTTTTCGGCGCTTTTTCCTTCCGATGACTCGCGGGCTATTTGAGCGAAGTCTTTCTTGTTTTTAACGGTCTTTTCCCAGAGAGAATTGGCTTTTTTTTGCTGGTTTTCGGTGTCGACCTCGCTGGCGAAAGACTCGGCCAGGCTTTTGGCGTAAAGTTCGGGTTTTACCACTTTCTGTTCAAAGTCATTGAGCGTCCAGCCATAAAGACGAGCCAAATCACTAACAAGTTTTTCCCGGTTGCCGAATTGACTGATGCTGTCGGCCACTTGTTGTTCAACCATCCGGTCGGTGATTTTCACGCCTCGCTTTTGAGCCAGATCTTCAATGATTTTATTTTCGATCATTTTGTTGATGATTTCCTTTTCTTTTATCCTAAGCCTTTTTTGTCCCTGTTCCGTACTGAAATCAACCCGCATGCCGACTTGCTCGAAATCTTGAGACTCATAAAATTTTTTGACGGCGGAAACGTTGTTTTTAATTTCGTTGAAGCTGATGAATCCGGCTCCGCGGATATAGACGGCGGGAAAGGGAATTATTTTCTCCGCGAGGCGGACTAAGTGGCTATTTGAATTATATTTATAAATGGCAATCGCTAAAGTCGAGAGCAGTATAAAAATCAGGACAACCGCGCTTATGACGCCAACCAGAATTTTAATCTTTTCTTTTTTGCGCATAATATTGTTGATAATTTTAATTCTCACTCAAAAAAGAATTTCAGCCATTTTTGCCAGTTGGGCGACTTGTCTTCCGCATAATTCGTATTGGGATCTTGTTTTGCATTTTTGGCTTCCTTTTGCCGCTCCAATTCTTTCCGAAGGACAATCATTCGTTCGTCCTCCTTTTGAAGATTGAGCTTTTCGCGAGCTTCCTTCTCTTGAAATTCTTTAGTCGAAAGGTAGGATATAAAATTCTCAAGCTCGCTGTTTTCCTGATTCATTTTTTGGATTTCCGATTGCAAATTTTCAATCTCCTTTTGGATTTGGCGTTTGCGATAAGTTTCTTTTCCAAGCGATATACCGATCAGCACCAGGATGACGAGGCCGGCGATAAAAAACAATCCCGTGAAAATCCCAACGCTTTTTTTTGCTTTTTCTTTTCTGATTCTACCCATCTATTGATTGAATTTCAAAAACTTCCCATCATAGGGGCGATTGTAAAAGCAATCATCGAGAGAACAGCGAGGATGGTTATTATGATCCAAAATATTTTTATTTTTCGTCGGTAGCGAGCTCTCATAATATCTTTATCAATTATAGCACTACTTTCGTAAAACCGCCAAAAAGGCGGAGCTGGGGATTTCGACCCGGCCGATTTGGGTCATTTTTTTCTTTCCTTTTTTCTGTTTTTCAAGAAGCTTTCTTTTGCGGGTGACGTCTCCGCCGTAAAGTTTCGCCGTCACGTCTTTCCGGAAGGCTTTCAATGTTTCGCGGGCGAGGATTTTTCCGCCGACTGTCGCTTGAAGCGCCACCTGGAAATTCTGGCGGGGAATAAATTCTTTCAATTTTTCAACCATTCCTTTTCCTTCGGAGAACGTGTTTTGGCGCGGAACGATGCGCGAGAAGGCTTCCACTCTGTCGCCAGCCACAAGAATGTCGAGTTTCACAAGGTCATTCGGCCGGTACCCGATAAATTCATAATTCATTGAAGCAAAGCCGCTAGAGGCGCTTTTCAATTTGTCATGAAGGTCAATGATGACGTCAGTGAGCGGAGATTCGAAAGTGAGAATTATTCTGTCGCTGTCGATGTATTCGGTGTTTTTGTATTCGGCTCGAGTAGCCCTCATCAGTCCCATAATCGCGCCAAGATATTTTGACGGCGAGATGATGTCAAGTTTCACATAAGGCTCTTCAATTGATTCAATAACAGACGGATCAGGCATTTCCAAGGGAGAATAAATTTTTAATTTTTCATTTTTACTTTTTAATTTGATCTTGTAAACCACGCTTGGCGTCGTGATCACCGGATCAATCTCAAATTCCCGCTTCAGCCTTTCCTGAATGATTTCTATATGAAGGAGTCCCAAAAACCCGCAGCGGAATCCCCGGCCAAGAGCGAGATTTGCTTCCGGCTCAAATGTGAAGGCGGCGTCGTTGAGTTTCAGCTTTCCCAGAGCGTCGCGCATGAAATTATAGTCGCTTCCTTCTTTTGGATAAAAGCTGGCATAAACCATCGGCTTGACTTCCTTGTAGCCGGGCAGACTCGCAATCTGTAGTTTGTAACTTGTAGCCGTTATGGTATCGCCGACACGGCAGTCCTCAACGCTTTTGAAGCCAGTGGCAATGTAGCCGATTTCTCCGGCGGTCAGTTTGTTTATTTCGGTTAGTTCTGGAGAAAAGTAACCAACTTCAATTACGGAGCTTTCCTGCTTTGTGGCCATCGTGAAAATTTTGTCTTCGGCTTTCACTTCGCCGTCAATAATTTTCACATAAGCCAGAACACCCTTGTATGAATCGTATTTTGAATCAAAAATGAGCGCTCGAAGCGGCTTTTCATTTTCACCTTTGGGCGGCGGGATTTTTTCGATGACTTTTTCGAGAATTTTTTCCACGCCTTCTCCTGTCTTTCCGCTGGCTTCGAGAATTTCTTCAGCTTTGCATCCGAGAAGATGCACAATTTCTTTTTTCGTTTTTTCAATTTCGGCGTTCGGGAGATCAATTTTATTCACCGCTGAAATTATTTCGAGATTTTGCTCGACGGCCTGGTACAAATTCGCGACCGTCTGCGCCTGCACGCCCTTGGTCGCGTCCACAAGAAGCACCGCTCCTTCGACGGCGGCAAGGGACCGGGAAACTTCGTAGGAGAAGTCCACGTGCCCGGGGGTGTCTATTAAATTCAGGATAAATTTGCCATCAGAAAGGTTCGACCTTGAGGAATCCCGACAGCGGAGCTGTCGGGAGGAAAAGGTCGAACCTTGGCCGGAAGTTCGATAATTATAAATCATCCTCACTGGCTGTAGCTTTATCGTGATTCCCTTTTCCCGCTCCAAATCCATCGTATCAAGAAGTTGCTCTTTCATTTTCCGCTGCTCGACGGTTTTCGTGATTTCAAGCATCCGATCGGCGAGAGTCGACTTGCCGTGATCGATGTGGGCAATTATTACAAAATTTCGGATATTTTGCTGGTTAGCCATAGGTTTAATCTAACTATTTTTCAGATACTTAGCAATAGCCTCAGACAAAAATATGCCTTATAAAAGGCATATTTATTTTAGAGTCTATTGAAGCTGGACCTTGAAAGTAAATGAGCTTATTTCGCTTTATTTTTTTCTGACCGCCGTAATTTAATCGAATCGTATATTGCGGCAATTATAAAAATAATCTGCAAAATAATAAAAATTAGGTCACCGAGATGAATACTGTAAATTTCCAGACATATTCCCCCGATTATATATAGTATGTCTTGGATAAATCTTTTTTTATTGACGATGCCGATTGATATCAATAGTAATCCCAAGGCACCGATAAATTTAAATATCGACATACTTTCAATTTACATATTATCCGAGATCCGATCTCGAATAATACCTTATACAAGCCCTATATCCCGCTCGCTTCTGTCGGGTCTTCGGGTAAAGTCTGGCGAAAACGGAAAATTTTTCCAGTAAGAAGTCTTTTGACGGATTCGAATTCTTCAAGCCGCAGGAACTGCGAGAAAAGGAGATAAACGAGAATTCCGGCGCCGCCGCTCGTCAAAAGTTGCGTGAAAACTCCAACAAAAGTGTCCAGATTAGTGTAGGGCCCGATGAGATATTTGACAAGCTGGGCCGTGAGTCCCGCAGAGAGCGCGGCAATCGCGAATTTTGCGACTGACGAGACTATTTTTTTATCATCAAGATCCCCCAGCTTGCGGCGAAGAATAAAAAACAGAAGGAGCATATTAGTGATACTCGCGGCGGAGAACGCCCAGACAAGGCCGAGCACGCCGAATTTCATTGAAAGAAAAATTGCCAAACCCAGATTAATTGCTTCACTGACAAGGCCTGTTAAAAAAGGTATTCGGGTGTTATGGAGAGCGTAAAACGACCGCGCCAGAAGCGGCAGAGAACTTTGGGCAAAGAGGCTCACCGCAAAAATTCCCAGCGACTGAAAAGTGAGAATGGTGTCTTCCCAGTTGAATTTTCCCGATCCCAGAATTACCCGAACCGTTTGCGCCCGGAGAATGATAAGCAAAACGCTGGTCGGGATGACGAAATACAGGATTTGACGGAAGGTTTGGGAAAAATTTCGCACAAAAACTTCCCGCTCGTCTTTGGCGGCGTGATGCGACAAGACCGGGAAAACCGCCAGCGCGAAAGGAATGGCAAAAACTCCCAGCGGAAAACTCTGCAGGTTGTTGGCAAAATTGAAAACAGCGAGACTCCCGGCGGCAAGAGTTGAAGCGATTATTGTAATGATGAGCAAATTTATCTGCGTCACGGCCAGTCCCATTGTGCGGGGAATCATAAGCTTTAAAACTTTTCGAAGATGATGATTTTTGAAATGGAAAAGAGGCGTGAAAGAAAAACCGGTTGTTTTCACGGCTGGGTATTGAAGAAACATATGAAGAAAAGCTCCGAGGACAACACCCCAGGCAAGTCCGGCGATGCCGAATGGCTTTACGAAGAACAAGACACCGATGATTATTCCGAGGTTATACATTATCGGCGCCAGTGAATAAACCAAAAATCTTTTGAAAGAATTGAGAATGCCGCCGAAAATTCCGCTCACGCCCAAAAAAATCGGGCTCAAGAACATTATTCTTGTGAGGTGAATGACCTGCGTCATCTTTTCGCCGGAGAATCCGGGAGTGATCAGCCTCATCAGCTGCGGCGTGAAAATTGCAAAAATAGCGCTAATTGCAAGTAATACCAAAAGAGCTACGCTCAAAAGATTATTGGCAAGATTCCAGGCTTCTTTTTCTTCGTCTCTTGCGATAAGGCTTGTAAAAACAGGAATGAACGCGGCGCTTAAAGCTCCAAGAATAAGAAGATTATAAATCAAATCCGGCACCCGAAAAGCGGCGTAATAGACGTCGAGCGTATCCCCTGCTCCGAATTGAGAAGCCAAAATCCGGTCGCGGATGAGTCCCAGTACCCGGCTCAAAACACCCGCCGCGGCAATAATAAGCGCGGCGGAGTTGATGGATGAGGAGGGATGGGAGTTGGTGAGTTTATTGGTTAGGGTTTTGATCACGATGAATTACTTTGATATCAAAAAGTAAATATAAAAAAGCAAAAATTTGGCGTCTGGCTTCGCCAGTCAAATTATTTTTGTTTTTAATATGTATATTTTCTATTTACTATTTAATATTTTATTTCTCTACTGCTATTCCCATAAACCTATCCGTATTCAAAGTAGTGTCTAGTCTGACAGCACTTCTGTCTAGTGTTGTGTTTTCCGGCCAGTGCCAAATGGTTTTCATATTTTCCGGCAATTTTATTTCCGAAATTAGTTTGCTTCCCATGCTTCCCGATTGTTTTTGAAAAAGCGTTGAAAATGAATCGGCCGGATGGTGGAGCGAATCAAAATTCAGCCTGAAGGGCAGAATATATTTATAAGTAATCTTTGCTTGCTCGCCCGGGCTGACATAAACCCAGTTGGCAAAAACAGTTTTGTGGTTTTCATCGTAAGCCCTCGTCCCGGTTTCTTCGTCCACTTGCGTCGAAACCTCATTGACCTCAACCTGCGGGTCTTTTTTGAATCCGAGCGTCTTATAATCCAACGGCGGCGAAACGAATTCGCGGGTCTGGCCGCTCGCTTCAAGTAGTTTCGATCCTTCCGGAACATAAACGCGCAGCCAGTCTCCATTCACTTTGTTCCACCAGTCATATTTTTTATTTCCTCCGTTGTGTTTTCGCGTTATAGAGACCGTATCCACAATGCTCCCGTCATCCTGAATTTCGCTTCGGTGCTCGATTGTTTCGTCAATCACGCCGTCGGTTTTGAAGCCGTTAATATTAGTATTGACGACGCTCAAATAATCTTTTTGCGCGTTGAGAATTTCTCCCGACCAGTTTTCTTCGGAAATCAGTTTTTGAACGTTGAAATTTTTTGAATAAAGCAAGAGCTGTTTTTCATCGAGGGATTTATCAAGCACTGACAAAACATGCATCATCTGCAGGGCTTCTTTCGTGTTGAAAACTTTGTCAAGTATCTTCGGCATCAGGTCAGCAATGAATTTTTTCGGCTGGTTTTCCTCTTTATTGTAATCAACCTCAATTTCGTACTGCGTCTTTTCAATGAAATTTTTCGCATCAACGGTTGTGTCGTATTCCGGCATTTCGATGGGGCCGGTGATTTCGAGAAGATCCTGAATTACATTTGGAGTCATGGCAATCACACCATCCACCGTCGGCCCGCCGGTTTTTTCATAAAACCAGGAAACTTTTTCGGCTGAAGTCGGAAAATTGGGAAACCAGTTGGCGTCGTGCATCGTCCAGACAGCGCTCATTTTCTGAATCGGTTCAGGTGGGATGATGCGGGCTTTGAGCTGCCCGTCGGGATTGTAAATATCATCCACAAACAATTTTTTCACCCGGCCATTTGAAATGTCAAGAATTCCATAGCTCCCGATAAACCCGCCAGTGGCCCGCATTTCCTGATTATTTTGAAAAAGAAACAAAAATTTTCTCGGCCCGTTGTATCCCAAGACGTCAAGAAATATCTGGGAATAATCAAGGAAACTTTTGAGGCTGGCGTTTGCGACGGGCAGTTTTTCTTTGAGTTCCAAAAATTGCGGTTTTATTTCTTCGGGAAGATCTTCCAAATTGACCTTGCTGATATTTCCCTCCGCTTTTTCGAGCTCATCACGGGCGCTTTGAACGCCGGAGCGCAGATTGAGAAATATATCGGTGAGCGCCGGACTGTTTTTTTCGTTTTGATCCAGCGGATTTTCGAGTGAGCCGAGAACTTTTGCCGACTCGGACATTTTTTTGCCGGCCAGAGCCAAATTTTCTCCGGCTGAAATGACATAATTGGCGCTGGCGAGTTTCGATATGCCGGGAACAAATCTCAAAATTTCACTAAAGCCTCCTCCGATTCTCCCGATTTCATTTTTTGCTTCGTTTAATATTTCATAAGACTGCTCGAAGTTCACAGCGGCGCTGTCAAATTTCCTCGAGGCGAAATTGTCTTTGGCCTGGGCGAGTTGCCCGAGTGCTTCTTGGCTGTTTTTGAGAAGAGATGTTTTTGTGTCGAAACCTTTCTTTATAAGACCAACAGCGGGAACAATGAGCGAAAAAATTATCAACACGCCCGCAAAACTCGACGCGTAACTGAATTTCAGGCGGGGAATAATTTTTTCCGGAAAAGGCTGCGTTTCGGCGTCGAGATATTTTTCCCGTTTATACTTCTTTTTCCGTTCGGATTTCAGCCTTTTTGTTTTTAATGAGCCGATAATATCTTCGGCTGATTTTTCTGCCTCTTCCGGCAGTTCGTAACCGGCGAATACTCCCGAATCTTCCGGGATTCTTGGGATGAAATCATCAGAAATAATTTTTCCCAATTGAACGATGTTTGCCCGGCGCGGTTCTTCATGCGGGATTTCGCAGTCAAATTCACCCCGCGGCGATGAGTCCCGCTCAACTCTCTTTTTTTCCGGAACAATAATGGTTCTCCGAACGCCCCGGATTTTTTCCAAATCTAAAGAGCCATCCTGTCGGGTGGGACGAACGTCGAACATCTGGGATAAAATGTTTTTTCGTTTGGACATAAACCGATGTTCCAAGATTTAGTCTTGGGAAGCGTCATAGTAAATCTCCAGCGTTTCCCTTGCCATCTTTTCCCAGCTGTATTTCTTGATCTGTTCCTGTCCCGCGGCAATCAGTTTTTTTCGCAGTTCGTTGTCAGTGGCAACTTTTTCAACTGCTTCAGCTATTTCACCCAAGGCATTCGGATCGAAATAACAAGCGGCATTCCCGAGAACTTCCGGAAGGCAGGACGCGTTTGAGCTCACAACTGGGAGATTGCGGGCCATAGCTTCGAGCGGCGGCAATCCGAAACCTTCATAAAGCGACGGAAAGACATAAAGCAATGCTTCGCGATAGACGGCTCCCAGATCTTCATCAGGAACAAAATCGGTAAAAGCAATTTGTTTCACCCAGTTATCCCTGACGAATTTTTTCAGCTTTTTGTAAAAATAATCCTCTTTCCCAACCAGAACTAGATGCAGGTGCGGGTGTTTTCTCGCGACCTCTCTGAACACCAAAACCAGCCTCTCTAGATTTTTGTGAGGGTAGGCGTTTCCGACATACAAGATGTACGGTTTTATTATACCATATTTTTTCAAAATGTTCCTGGCTGTGTCTTTGGCGGGCGTACTGGCAATGTCCACGGCCTCATAAGTGACAAAAACTTTTTCTTCCGGAACATGAAAATGCTCGATAATATCTTTTTGGGTGTGTTTTGACACAGCGATTATTTTTTGAGCTTTTTGGATGGCGTTTTTGATAATTTTTTTATAAGCTGTTTTTTTGATGAAATACAGGAGTGGCGACAAAGTCGAAGCCCGTCGGGTTGGATAGTGAAAAAGGATGAGATCATGAATGGTGACGACAAATTTTCCTTTCCAGGAAATTGGAACATTGAAATGCGGGAAATGGACAAGGTCAAGGTTATGTTTTTTGAGAATTCCGGGAAGCTGCAACTGCTCCCGAATTCCGTACCAGGGAATATTAGCCAGCACCTTGGTAAAATTTTTGCCCGAGGGCTGATACTCTTCCCAATTTTCCTTTCTTAAAAATATAAAATACTGATTTTCTTTGTCCCAGCCAGAGGCTGGTCCGCCTTGGGCGGAGATTTTTCCGAGATTTTCGATTAATTTTTGAGTATATCGCCCGAGGCCTTTTCCAATCGAGCCAAAAAACCGGGCGTCAATGCCGATTCTCATGAATTTCTTCAATTATTTTTAGAGTGCTTGCAGCGCATTTTTTCCAATTGAATTTTTGAGCTTGCTTAAGTCCTTTTTCCTTGAGCTTGCTGCGCAATTTTTCGTCTGTGAGAATAGCCTCCATTGCCTCGGCAATTTCGTCCGGCCGGTGAGGACTGACCAAAATAGCGGTGTTTCCGACGACTTCGGAAAGAGAAGAGTTGTTTGACGCAATGACTGGAGTTCCGCAAGCCATTGCTTCGAGAACCGGAAGGCCGAAGCCTTCAAAATGCGAGGGATAAACGAAAAGCGAAGCGAGGTTGAAAATATAAGGCCGGTCCTCTCTTTTAATATACCCGCAAATTGCGATATTCTCTTTTTTCTTATCCATTATATCACGGCAAAGCGGATTGATATTACCCGCCAGAACCAGTTTATATTTTTCAAGTTTGGGGTTGTTGCGCAGGAGATTTTTATAAGCCTTGATTACGGAAGTGATATTTTTGCGGGGTTCGATATTTCCCAAATAGAGAATGAATTTATAGGGAAGTTTGTATTTTTTCTGTGCTTCCAATAATTTCGGATCATTTCGGTCGATTATTCTGAAGTCGCCGGACACCCCGTGATAAACGACTCCAATCTTTCCGGAATTGATTTTATAAATTTCTTTGAGATCTTTTTTGGTCGATTCAGAAACGGCGATGATCCGTTCTGATTTCTGGGCAATGCGCCGGGGATTTACGAAATAGTAATGCCAGAGGCAGGTCTTTCGCGTAAAAAATTCCGGAAAACGCTCAAAGGAAAGGTCGTGAAAAGTGGTAATTAACTCGCAGTTTTTACCCCGCACCAAATCATTGTTTTGGAATTTATTAGATAATTTTCTTATGCAGACGATATTGGGAGTGGATTTGGTGCGGGGTGAGCTCACTGCCAAGAAGTTTATATTAGGCGCAAAAAAAATATCCGTACCTTCAATCAGCCGATCCAGCTTTGGCCATCCGAAGTACCAGAGGAAAAAATTGAGAAGTTTGTTTGGCCAGCGTGATCTTTTTAGTTTGGCGTTGGGATATTTCTCAAAAAAATTAAAATTTCTGCTTTTTTGCTTGTATGAATTTGAAAATATGACGTACTCATTCTTTTCGTCAATTTCCAGCAAATTGCGAACTAGCTCCAGCGCGTATTCCCCCACCCCGGATATTTTCTCTTCCTCGAGGCATCTCAAATCAATTCCAATTCGCATTTCATTTATCCTCTGAAATATAATGTTTCCCGAAGGCAAGTAACATTCCAATAAATATTCCAATAAGCGCCGCAATTCCTAGGTTGATTCGCAAGTCCTGCGTATTTTTGAGAATTACCAAATTGGTCATATTAACCGCGAACCAGTTCGGGTCACGGGTTTCGGAATTCAAACCTTTTGTTTTTTCCGAAGCGACCGAAGCGAGAGCGCCGGCAATTTTTCTCGCTTCATCCTCCGTTTGAGTTGAAAATTTTACGCCGACTATCTCCGAAGATAATTTTTCCGCCTGGAGGCTTTTTCCAAGCTGACGCATTGATTTTTTGTCCGATTCAACTCCGGCTTTTTCGAAAATGTCTTTCGCGACTCCGGGCGATTTCAGCCACTCGACAATCGTTTCGGCGAATTTCTCGTCGGCCTGCAGGCGGTAGAACTGGTCATAGCGATAATCGGCCGTGGATTGAGTTTCGGTCCGGCTGATATTGAGGAGAAGCGAAGCCGAATAGGTCTCGGATTTTTTCACCGACCAGGCATAGACAACCACGACGGCGATCAAGGTTGTATAGATTACAACCGAAATATTTTTTTTGATAATTTGATAGTATTCTTTAAGTTCCATAAATCATTGCTGCCATCCCGACCGAGCGTAGCGAGCGGAGGGATCTTTGCTGAAAATAGTATGACTTACCATTGCTAGTGCACGAAGATTCCTCGGCTTCTTCCCGATAAATCGGGAATTCGCTCGGAATGACAATAAAAATATTATCAATTTTTCACGAAATGTCTTTGCAAGCTGTTTTCCACGTAGTCCTTTATTCTACCCTTAAATATCTCTCTGTCAAATGGCAGAGCCCGCTCCCTGATTTTTTGCGGGTCAAATTTTTGGGAATCGAATTTTTTGAGTGCATCAACCAGGGAATCGGAAGTCTGCTCGTCAAAAAATATTCCCTCAATTCCCTCGCGTACATGCTCGACTATATCTCCGCCCCGGAAAGAAATTATCGGCTTTCCGGCGACCATAGCCTCAATGGCCACGATTCCAAAATCCTCTTCCTGGGGAAAAACGAAGGCTTTGGCTTCGGAATAGGTTCTGGCAAGCTCTTCTTCGCTCAAGCGCCCCGTGAAAATAATATTGGGCTTGGCCATTTTAGAAAGCCGTTTCATGTCCGGTCCCCGACCAATTATTTTTAAAGGCCAGCTTAATTCATTGAACGCTTCAATGACAATATCAAAACGCTTATAAGTCATAAGACGTCCGACCATCAGAAAATAGTCAGCCGTTTTTTCGCCGATACGGAATTTATTCACGTCCACGGGCGGATTGATGACAATTGAATTTTTTTTGTAATATTTTTTAATTCGGCCGGCGACGAAATTTGAATTGGCAACATATTCATCCGGCCTTTCGGCGCTGATCCGGTCCCAAACGCGGATATAATTCATAAAAAAAGGAACAAGTTTTTTTACAAACTTTGGAAAGCCGAACTCCTCGATATATTTTTGGCAGTCGTCCCAGGCATAGCGCATCGGCGTGTGGCAGTAGCAAAGGTGAAGAACGTTAGGCGGCGTGATAACCCCCTTGGCATAACTGGAAGAATCGGAAAGAACGATGTCATATTTTGAAAAATCAAACTGTTCAATGGCCGGCGGCATAAGAGGAGGGAAAATGCGGTGATTTTTGTGTGAATACGGAAAATTCTGAAGAAAGGATGTACAAATTCTTTTTCCTTTGAAAATTCCGTGCGTTTTTTCTTCGTCGTAAATGAGTGTATAAATCGGCGCGTAGGGCCAAATTTCCGTGAAACATTCAAGCACCCTCTCCGCCCCGCCGTATTGGACGAGATAATCGTGGACTAAGGCGATTTTCATGCAAGTGTGATGCTAATCTACTAATCTTATGCTAATCAACGAATTGCGAATAAATTGTAGCTTTTTTAATGGATTTTGGCAATTCATCCCTCACCATTTCCCGTCTTAATGTTAGTAAGCATAAACATATAATTATTTTTTGTATTTATATTTTCCAATATATGGTATCAGAAATAAAAATGGTGAGGGATGAAAAAAGGCCTGTTGGTTTTTCCAATATGCCATCTCATAGTTGCCGGCATTCAGCTCCATCCGAACGTGATTTTTTTCGCAAAAGGAGCGCATAATCTGCTTAGCGGTCGCGATTCCTTTCCGAGTTATCAGTCCCCGTTCATTTTGTGGATTTTCCATAAGATCGCCATCATTAATGACGAGCTCGATTTTCTCCTCCTGGATCACTTGCGCCATTCGGGCAAATATACGGTGCAGCTTTTTCTTACTACTCGTGAGCCAAATGATGATCTTTTCGATCCAATTCGGCTTTTGGGTTTTGAATTTTTCCTTTTTCAATCCTCCTTGCGGGGATTTTTTTTCAGTTTTTAAGGAAACATTGTAGTTTGGCGCAAAAAATGAAATTTGTCAAATTCTTGCCATAAATTTGCTACAATTAAACAAAATATTCCTTTTCCAATAATTTTGGATATTTCTGGAGAAAAATTTTCCAGAGGTATTTTTGGCTTTTATATGCGTTTATTGCCTGCAATTTTTTATTCATCTCGGATTCCGTGAGCTCGATTTCTTTAGAAATTTCTTTAATATCGGTTCCGATGAGAGGCAATTTATATTTTTTCACAATTTCAAGGAGAATAGTTGCCCCTAATACTTTCGGTTTTTTATCTGCCGAAAGAGATTTAACAACTTTTATTACGCTTTTGGCCAAATATCTGTGATCGGGATGATCAGTTATGCCATTTGGATGAAAAGTGTAAATCAATTGGGGACGGTAAAATTCGATATATTTTTTGATTTCACTCTCAATTTTTGCAATGTTTTTTCCAAATTTCATATCCTCAATTTCCAAAAAATGCAGCTTTGAAATGCCGTAAATTCGGGCAACTTTTTCGGCTTCGGATTTTCTGATTTCCAAAAGCGCTTCATTCGGTTTTCGAAAAATAGAAAGCCACCAAATAATCAGATTTTGAATGGGGATAAGAAATGGAAAATATCCAAAAAGCAGATAGGCGAAATAAAAAGATCGCGCAGATCTCCTACTCGACTCCCCGCTTCTTTCTCCAAAACTCGCGCATAGCCAAACAGCTTTGTCACCGCTAGCGACATGCCTCGCGATTATTCCGCCGGCGAAAATCGTTTCGTCGTCCGGGTGAGGAAAAATGAATAAAATAGTCATACTTACTCCAAAATCTCTTTCGCTTGCTTCTTTTTATACAAAGTGAGTCCGATGAAAAACATCACCGCTCCGGTGAGGATTATGTATCCGGCGTATTTGATGTATTCGCTTATTTGTTCCGCCGCGTAGCCGAAGAAATAACCAACGATCACCAGAAAAGAACTCCAAAAAAGGCCGCCTAAAATTGAGTACTTCACAAACTTGGATAGCTTCATTCTAGTTGTGCCGGCGAGGATGAAAGTTATATAGCAAAGACCGGTAGTTGATTTGACATAGAAAATAATCTTGGCGCCGTTTTGGCGAAATTTTTCCCGCAATTTTTCAATAACAGATTCTTTGATTTTCAAAAATTTCTCCGCTTTGAGGAGAATCTTGTGTCCGCCGAAATACCCGATGAAATATAAAACAATATCGCCCAGTACATCCCCTAAAACACTCAAGCTAAAAACGATGAAAATGTTAAAATAACCAAGCGAAGCTAAAAAAGCTGAAATTATGGTAATAATCGGCCCCTCGAGCGTCATAAGAAGAAGCATCAGAGGATATCCCCAGTATGGAAGAAGCTGTATGAATTCTTGGGAAGTGTGGTTGAACATTTACAGATTTTTTCTCTTTTTTAACAAAACGAAAAAAGTCTTAAATAAAATCTCAATATCGAGCCACAGCGACCAGTTTTCTATATAATAAATGTCAAGCCGGGCTTCATCAGCGAAGGAAAGGTCCGACCGGCCGGAAATTTGAGCCAGTCCTGTGATTCCCGGCTTGATGGAAAGAGTCCGCTTCTGCCACTTTTCATATTTTTCCACTTCCCGCAGCTGGTGGGGACGCGGCCCGACCAGACTCATGTCGCCTATAAGAACATTGAACAACTGCGGCAATTCATCAATTGACAAAGTCTCGATGATTCTTCCCACCCGGGTTTTTCGCGGGTCACTCCTAATTTTATAAAGCGGACCCCGGCGCACGCTTTGTTTTTTAATTAATTCTTCTTCAAGTTCGAGAGCTTCCTCGTGATTGGGATTTTGCGGGCCGGTGCAGTATTCGAGTTTCATGTAGCGGAATTTCAAAGCATTGAAATTTCCTTCGTGGCCGACGCGCTCGTTTTGAAAAATAACGGGACCGCGCGAATCCAGTTTGATGGCGATGGCAGTGAGAATCATAATTGGCGAAGTGATAATTATGCTAAAGAGAGAACCGAGGATGTCAAAAACCCTTTTGGCAATTTTTCCCCAGCCGTCAAGAGGCGTATTTTTGATGACGATTATCGGCTCGTCAAAAAGAGTCTTGATTTCAAAATTGGTGCTGACGGACTGAAGAATGGCCGGGGCAAACTTGAATTCAATGCGGTTGCGATGGCAAAAATCACTGACCTCGCGAAGCTCTTTCATGGGAATATCCGGATCGCAGGCCAAAATTTCATCAATGCCTTTTTCTTTGTGGATTTGCCGCAATGAATCAATATTAATTGTATTTTCCCGGGCGATGATTTTGTAACCGTGCTCCGGGTTTTCTTTGAACCGGCGGCAAACCATGTCGCAATATCCGCTTCTGCCGATAAGCGCAAGGCGATATACGCCGATGCCTTTATAGACAAGAAGAAGCTTTTGAATAAAGTTGATAATGTAGCGGGTTATGGCAATGAGAAAAATCGCGATTAACCAAGTGGAAAGAATGATGAAGCGGGAAGAAAACCACTCCCTTCGGAGAAATATTGCCAAAATGATTATGGTGATCCCGACCGTTGTTGAAATAACGATTTTTAGAAATTCCCGCCAAAAAGTGCGGGTGGTTTTCAGCGAATAAAGTCCTTCGATGGCAAAAATCAAAATAAAAAACGGCGCGATAACGAGCGCTATTTTTATATATTCATTGAACGGAAAATTAAACAGGGCCGGTTTTATTTCAATTATGCCGGGAGTGAAACGCAGCCAGTAAGCAATTGCCGCCGAGGCAACTATTATTGCAAAATCAACAGGAACAAGGATAGCGGCGAAAAAAAGTTCAGACTTCTTCATAATAAATTATGCTAATCTACGAATAGATGACAATCAACAAATTACGAATCAAAACATATTCGCATATTCGAAATTAGTAGATTAGAATTTATTAGCAGATTAGCAAAATTTATTAGTCAAGGCCTATAAGCCGGATTCTGTCTTATCCCTCACCACTTTTCGTGATTTTTCGTTAAGACTTTTTTCAAAAATCTCACGAATTTTATCAGCAAAAGTGGTGAGGGACGAGATAATCATCTATCTAGGCCCGACGTTGCCGTCGGACTCAAGCGTCTTCCCCGCCGCTTACAAGCGGCGGGACGCAGACTTGCACCAAGCAGGGTTTGCCAAGCTCCGGCCGTTGCCGTCCGGCTCCAATTGCAGCTTAATACCTCGCGCGAGCAAAATATCAAACACCAATCGGCTTTTCACCTTTTGCCGATTTTGTCTGCGCGAAGGCGCAGCAACAAAATCGAGCACCCCGCACCAATCCTAACCACCTAATTTCATACATCTATAGACGAAAGGCAGAGCCGCTTCGCTCTCGCGCTTGAATAAATAAGCAGATGATCGGAATTGGTGCGGGGTAGCTCCGTCAAACATGCGAGCATGTTTGATTGGCCCGTATAGTCTCTGCGGCACTTTCCCTAAATACATCTTTCAACGTACCCGATGGGTGTTACCCATTACTTGTGATATTGGTGTCCGGACTTTCCTCCTTGCCCCTCGCGAGGGGCAAGGCGATTATCCAGCTTTGACTAACTAGGTATATTATAATACCTTTTTCTTTTTGTCAACAATACCCAATACAAAAAAGAGGCTTATATAAGCCTTGGGATTTACTCAAAACATTCGGCTTTGAGCGCGGGTGGCTTCATCCAGAGCCAAGTTTGCCAGCCGATCGGCTTCCGCGTTTTTTGATCTTGGTATGTGAAAGTATTTTACCTCCTTGAAGTCAATGTCGAGATTCCAGAGCAAGAGAAATAATTTCTGGATATTTTCTTCGAGAACTTTGTATTTGCGGTTGAGTTGTTTGACAATCAGCTCGCTGTCGAGATAGCACTCAATATTTAAATTTTTACTCCTCGATTTTCCGTGAACCAGCTTCACCTTTTGCAGAGCAAAAATCAAAGCCTTGTATTCTGCTTCGTTGTTGGTGGCGTAACCGATGAACTCGCGATAAGTCTTCTTTGAGCCGTCGGCTTCGATCACGATTCCAATGGCCGAAGGGCCGGGATTGCCCCGGGCGGCGCCGTCAGTGAAGATTTTTATTTTATTCATAATTTCTCTTTTTTAATATCAATTATATGCAGTTCGATTTTGCGATTCCCATTCCACTCGTTTGACCGCAGATTATAAACAACAGAAACTTTGTCGCCAGCTTTGAATTCAAGGGATCTTTCCCCGCCCTTGAAAAAAATTCCTTCAAATATTTTTGCGTCAGTGTTTTCAGTGCTGAAAATAAATTTTAAATGTTTTTGTTCACTGCCAACCAAATTGATTTCCTGAACGATCAGACTCTTTGTCAAAAATGCAGGCTCGCGGTTTCCTTCGCCAAAAGGCTCGAATTTCTTGATTTCAGAGAGGATATCCCAGTCAATTTTTCCCGCTTCAATTTCGGCGTCAATGTGAACTTGCTTTCTCCAAGTATCTTTATCGTAACTCTTTTCTATAATTTTTCGCAAATCATCCTCGAACCGAGCAAAATTTTCCGGTTTAATCTTAATTCCCATAGCTTGGGCGTGTCCTCCGTATTTCTCAAGAAGGTTGTCCAGCCGGCTGACCGCCTCGATTAAATTAAATACGTCGATACTTCTTCCCGACCCCTCGATTAATTTTTCATCATCGCGGAGAATAAAAACCGGGCAATGGTACTCCTCGGCAATTTTTCCGGCTACGATTCCCAGAACGCCCACCGGCCATTTTTCCCCCTTTCGGATTATCAAGTTGTAGCTTTTGCCCTCTTTGAGGGTCGCTTTCGCTTCCTCATAAATCTCCTGGGTTATTTTCTGGCGCTGGCTGTTTTTGCTTTCCAGCTCAAGAGCCGCAAGACGCGCTTTTGCCGGATCACTCTCGCAAAGCAGATTCAAAGTAATATCGGCATGATCCATTCTTCCTGCCGCATTGAGGCGGGGCCCAATTTGAAAAGCGATATTTTCAACACTGGGAGGATTTTTGTCGCCGATATTGAGCCGGGCGGTCTTGATAATTTCCTGAATTCCGAGCCTTTTTGTTTTTTGAAGCACAATGAGGCCAAACTTGGCGAGTATTCTGTTTTCGCCGACGAGCGGAACGCAATCGGCGATTGTTCCGATAGCGACAATATCCAAATACCATTTCAACTGCTCGCTTTTTTGAGAAATGAATTTTTCCCAAAGGGCCCGACAGACCTTGAAAACCACGCCCACGCCGGCCAGATCTTTGAAGGAATATTTTTGCCTTGGCAATTTGGGGTTTATCAGAATGCAGCCAGCCGGCAGTTTTTTGGGGATGGAGTGATGATCAATAACAATTACATCAATATCCAAACCGCGGGCGTATTCGATTTCCTCTTTGTTTGATATTCCGCAGTCAACAGTGATGAGAAGTTTGGGGTTATATTCTTTTTTGATAAAATCAAGGGCCGGTCTGTTGAGGCCGTAGCCTTCTTTGTTGCGGTCGGGAATATATGTTCGCGGTTTGAAATCCAGTTCTTCCAGAGTTTCCTTAAGAAGAACAGTTGAAGTAATCCCGTCCGCGTCATAATCGCCAAAAATTACAACTGATTCTTTGTTCTTCCGGGCTTTTTCAATTCTCTCCACGGCTTCGGCAACTCCATTCAGATCATTTGGCGAATGCAAATTTTCGTACCGGCTGTTCAGAAATTTTTCAATACTCTCTTTAGAAAAAAAACCTCTCTGGAGAAGAAGCCGGAGAGTTGTTGGATTTAGGGAAAAAGATTTTAGCTCTTCCGGAATTTCCGGAATCGGTTTAATGACCCAATTCATTAACGTAAAAAATTACAGGACAGAATCGCACTTCGGACACTTCAGAATCGCGTCATATCTCTTTTCTTCCGCTTTCGGCGTCACCTCTAGGATTACTTTTTCCTGGCAATTAGGACAATTAAAACTTCCGCCGGGAAGAGTTTTGGCCAGCCTTGGCGCATCCCAGGCATAAGGATCGAAGCTCAACTTATAACTCCCGCCGCTTTTCGTAAGACTTCTTATTTTTTCCACAATCTCGTTTATCGTAATTGTCCCCTGAACGATAAATTCAGTGATTCCGAGCTCCTGCGCTCTTTTCCGATCTTCTTCGCGGCCCAAATGGGAAAGAATGGCAACGGGAATTTCACGGGTTTGAACGTTTTCCTGAAGGGTTTTGATGAGCTGAAAGCCGTCCATGCGGGGCATGATGATGCCAGTCAGAATAACGTCGGGAATTTCTTTGGTTGCAAGATCAATTCCCTCCACGCCGTCAACGGCGCTCAAGACATCAAAGCCTTTCTGGTTGAACACTTGCACGTATGTTTCGCGAATAACATCGTCGTCGTCAACTATGAGAATTTTTGCTTTTTTTGCTTCGGTCATTGTTTTTTCTTATAAATAAACTTTGGCGTCTAATATTTGATACTGGCTGCCGTTATTATAGAACATCACGGGATTTATATCAATTTGGCTCACGTCCGGGTTTTCAGCGGCAATTTGCTGGAGGGCCAGAATTATTTTCGCGATTTCGCCGGCGTTGTATCCGCGATCTCTGCGAAATCCTCTCAAAACCGGCGCTATTTTCAAATTATTAAGCTTATTCTTTATCTCTTTAATCGTAAGCGGCGGGATCAGAATTATTCGGTCTGCAAAAATTTCCGTAAAAATTCCGCCCCATCCCGCGACAATCACCGGGCCGAAAGATTTGTCCCTTTTCATGCCGATGATCATTTCCAATCCCGGCTTTGCCATTGGCTGTACAAGAAATTTCCTCGCGCCGGTTGATTTTTTTATTTTATTATAGGCCGATTTCAATTCATTCTTATTTCGTATACTAAGCGCCAGAGCCTTTTTGTCCCAGCGGTGGATGATTTTGGGGTCGTTGGTCTTTAGAGCGCAGGGATATTTTATTTTCACGCGCTTCATTTCACCCGGAGATTGAAAAGAAATAGATTTCAACAGATTAATTCCGTAACTTTTAAATACTTTTTCTGCTTCATTCCAAAACAGCATTTTTCTTTTTTTCTTCAGGGCCGACTGAATAATTGAATTCACTTTCAGTTTCAGGCGGATTGTTTTTTGGGTCGTGCCGGAGCGCAGAATTTTTTTGTTTTTGCCGCAGCAAATTATTTTCTCAATGGCCGAGAGAGCTCTTTCCGGGCTTTCAAAATTGGCAATTCCGTTTTCATGAAGATATTCGATTGCTTTTTTCACTTTTACTCCTCCCATGAAGGAGGTAACCAGAGTTGAAAAATTGTTTTTGTAGCGGTGGATTACCTTTGCCGCTTTTCCCGGATCAGTTTGCGTCTGGGGCGTCAAAATCACAAGAAGCGGATTTCTGGGGTATCTTTGGGAAATTATTTTCAGGGTGTTCTCGTAGCGGTCAGGCGCGGCGTCGCCGATAATGTCAATCGGATTTTCAACTGATGCGCTCGCGGGAAGATATTTCTTGAGTTTGTTTTTCGGGCCGCCTGATATCTTTTCCAGTTTCAGGCAGTTTGATTTTCCGACGAAATCAGAGGCCAAAACTCCCGGCCCGCCGGCGTTGGTGAGAACAATAATTTCATGTTTCCCCGGGATTTTGCCGGAATTCAAAAAGAGAATAATATCCTGAAATTCCTCAATATTTTTTGCCTCGATAATATTCAATTTTTCAAATACTGCTTCGGCGACGGCTTCATCTTGAGCTAAAGAGCCGGTGTGCGAAGTTACAGTCTTTTGTCCAGCCGGGGTTTTTCCAGCCTTGAGCACAACTAGCGGTTTTTTTCTGCTGATTTTGCTGATTGCTTCAATGAATTTCGATCCGTCCTTGATATCTTCAAGATAAAGCGCGATGGCTTCGGTATTTTTATCCTCGGCAAGAAAATTCAGGACATCACACTCATCAAGCGCGGCTTTGTTGCCAATGGAGACAACTTTTGAAAATCTGACGGACATATTCTCGGTCCAGTCAAGAAGAGCCACGGCCAATGCGCCGGATTGGGAGACAATGGCAACTTTCCCGGGTTTGAGTTTTCCGGACGTGAACGTTGCGTTAAGTTTCTGAAAAGGATTGATAAACCCAAGGCAATTGGGGCCGAGAATATTGAGTTTGCGCTCTTGGGCAATTTTTTGTAGCTCTTCTTCAAGTATTTTTCCGTCTTTTCCCGTCTCTTTGAAACCGGAAGAAATAACGGCATAGTTCGCTATTTTAGGCGAGGCTTCGGTTCCCTCTTTGACTGCCTGATTGACCAGCGGCGCGGGAATAGCAACTAAAACCAAATCAACCGGCTTTTTTATTTCACTTAAACTCGCGTAATAATTTTTGTTCGTCTTTTTGTATTTGGGATTTACCTGGAAAATTTTCCCTCTCCACCCGCTCTCCCAAATATTTCGCATCAAAACATTCCCTAAATTTTCTTTTTTAGGCGACGCGCCGACAATGGCAATGGATTTGGGATTAAAAAACGTATTTAAATTTCTCATAAACCCATTCTATCACACTTTAAATAAATAAAAAACCGCGATAAAATCGGGTCTCGGGCATCTTCTTGCTTTATTATCATATATCTAAATGGTTATTTATTGATTATTTATCCCCTGCCGGCTTTTCGCGCTCCTTTTTCGTCAGAACCGAAATGATGGGCGATTTCATGCCGAACAGTTTTGAAAATCTGGTTTTTTAATTCTTTATTTGTCTCGCAGAGGCTTTCCATAGGTTTTTTAAATATGGTGATTTGGTCCGGAAAAACGGGTCCGATGTCGAGACGCTTTGACTGATAATAACCTTCATAAAGCCCGAGGAGCAGGACGCTTTTTCTTCCTTGCAGTCTCGTTTTTTTCAATTGCTCCTTGGTCGGATAATCTTCGACAAAAAAAGCCAGATTGTTAATCCTTTTTTGGAATTTTTCCGGCACATTGTCGATGGCTTCGGCTACCCATTTTTCAAATTGTTCTTTGGAAACTTGCATGGATAATAAAATTTCAGCTATATTCCCCCCCGCCATAAATTATTCCAAAATATTTTATTGCTCAATTTTCCCCATTTCAAGCCAAATTGTCAAAAGTTATCCACAGGGCGGTTGAAATATTTCCTGTTTTGTTTTGGAAAAACAACAAGGCCGTGCTCCTCTATCCAGTCCTGAACTTTTTGCCGCTTATCTTTTCAAGAAGTTTAACGGTTACTTTCACAGAGGGATTGTCCGTCGGCAGCAGAATAAGTCGATCTCCCAATTGATTGAGAAGCGGCACCAAAAACTCATCACCCCAGGAAGGAGAAAACGTGATGACGCCGCTAAAGTCTATCTCCAGATTCTCGCTAGCGCCAATTTCCCCGAGGGTCGGCTGAAACGACGCAAGCGCCTCTTTCCCCGCCTGCCTGGAGATCAACGTTGTCCCGAATTTTTTTAGCTCTACTTTCATATATTTACATTATTTTACTAAATTAAAACTTGATTATCGCTAAACAACCACAGATATCGGCTTCAGCACGCGTAATTGATAATTCGGATTCACCCTCTTGAAGCCGCAATTCGGCGTCACCGCTGCGAAAAAATAAACTCATCGGGTTTTCAGTAATAACTTCACGAACAAATTTCAATCCGTTTCCGCGTCTTTCCGGATCGCGTCCGGAAATAATTTCAGTAAAGGCAACTCGAAGAGCTTCCACGTGATTTTTCAGTTCGGGCCGAACGCGACTGAGCGTTTCTAAGATTCCCAATCCCCGGTCAGCCAGAACAATCAGCCTCTTATTTAGATCATAGCCAAAAAATATTCCCGGTACATCAGGCCATTTGCCCAGGTTATGATCAAATGAATTATTTCCGATTTCACCCGTAACTGCAACGATAAGCGAAACTAACTTGGAAAACTGCGGCGATTGAAGGAGAGAGCTCTGTAATTTCATAAGTTTTGTTTGAAAAACTGCGCTGATAGCATAGATTATAAAACTATGCAATACTTCAATAAAACTATGCATATTATAGATAAACTATGCATTTTTCAATAAAAAGCCACTGGCGAGCCGATGGCTTTGTTTTACAGAAAATTAGCTACAATTCTCTTCCAATTTCTCTTTTCGTCATCAGTCCTTTCGTCGTCCCGACATATTTCACAACATTGGCGCTGTTGATGATTCCAGCCTTGAGGGAATTTTCGAGCAAGGCGCCTTTGAGATAAAATCCCAAAAATCCGCTGGCGAAAGCGTCGCCGGCGCCGGTGACGTCAACGGTTTTTACTTTTTTAATCGGCGAGTAATATATTTTTTTGCCGTTGCTCGCGTATGCGCCTTTTCTGCCATCAGTCAAACAGACGATTTTAGGGCCAAGTTTGTGAAGAAGTTTTATTAGAATTTTAACGTTTGTATTCCTTATTTTTTCATTCGCTGTAATTTCAATCGCTTCGTTTTTGTTAAGAAAAATAATTTCCGCGTTTTTCAGTAATTTTTTCAGATTCTTGTACTCATCCCGAATCATGCTGGTGCTGGGAGCGAGAATTAACTTTGCCTTTTTTTGTTTTATATAAGCTAAAATTTTGCCGGCTTGCTGATTCCAGTTTCCAGTAAGCGAAGAAACAGAAAGCCATTTTGTTTTTGTGTTTTTCAGATTTATTAAGTTAATTGTCCCCGAAGTTTTCTCGTAGAAAATAATCCTTTCGCCGGTTTTCCGGTCAACGATTATGACGGAAACGGCTTTCTTCGCGGGACCAATAGAAGCCGATTTAAGGCCGAATTTTTTTGTCCCGATTAATAAATTCGTCGCCACTCCGCCGTCGCTTTCCAGAATATTTTCAGCGCGTATTTTTTCTCCCAATTCAAAACCAAGCCACTCGGGCGCCAGTTTGTCTTTAGGCGTTTTGAAAATTTTTCCCCGATTGGTGATAAGGATTAAATCCTTCACTACTGAACCAATGGATATTAGATCATACATATTTTTACAGTAAGCTTTTTAGCTTCATTTCTTTCAGTTTATCAATATTCATCGCATCGCACAATGTCGGTGCGATGTTGCCCAAGATTCCGCCGGATTTCAATCTTTTTCCCCGCAGTTTATTGACACAGGTTATAAACGGCACCGGATTTTTGGTATGAAAGGTCATTGGCAGCTTGGCTTTTTTATCCCACATACAATCGGCATTGCCGTGGTCAGCGGTGATAATCAAGCTCCCATTACGTTTGTTTATTTCTTTATACAGCTTTGCGAGGCACTTATCAACCGCTTCAACCGCTTTCACGGCCGCTTTTATGTTCCCGGTATGACCGACCATATCGGCATTGGCGTAATTTACGGTTATGAAATCATATTTGCCGGCTTTTATAGATTTCAAAATCTGTTCGGTGATTTTTTCTGCCGACATTTCCGGTTTTTTGGCATAGCTGTCAATTACAGGAGAAGGAACCATAAGACGATCCTCCCCGGCAATCGGATCGGCGTAGCCGCCGTTCAAAAAGTACGTTACGTGAGCAAATTTTTCCGTCTCGGCGATATAAAACTGGCGAATGTCGCGAAAGGCAACCGGCAATGTCCCGTTTATCGGATGGCCGTAATAGGCGGTATGAACGGGAAGGTCGGGACCAAAGTTGGTCATAGCGACGAAATACAGATTTTTGAGACGCGGCAAGAGCAGTTTTGTCTCATCCGAATCTTCCTGAACAAAAAGTTTTGAAAACTGGCGGGCCCGATCGGAACGGAGATTATAGAAAATTACGGCGTCGTTATCCTTGATAGATGCAATCGGTTCCCCGTTTCCCGTTATCACAGAGGGCTTGATGTATTCATCAGTGATTTCGTTTTTATAATTTTCCCGGACAGCATGTTCGGCGTTTTTAAATTTCCTGCCTTTGCCTTTGACCAGAAGCTCATAGGCAACTTTCAGGCGCTTCCAATTTTTGGCGCGATCCATGGCATAAAACCGGCCAACCAAAGTTGCGATTTTTCCGACTCCAATGTCATAAATTCTCTCTTTCCAGTCCCGAATGTGATCAATCGCGCTTTTGGGATAAGAATCTCTTCCGTCGGTGAAAAAGTGAATATAAACATTTTTGATTCCGTTTTTTTTGGCGAGAATTAATAGTGCTTCAAGATGATAAGGGCTCATATGAGGGCTGTCTTCGTTTCCCAGAAGTCCCATCAGGTGAAGATCTGATTTGTTTTTCCTGACGTGAGAAATTGCTCCCAGAAATGCCGGATTGTGAAAAAAAGCGCCGGAGTTGATACTTTCCGAAATAACGCGCGAGTCCTGTTCGGCAATCCGGCCGGCGCCGATATTCATATGTCCGGTTTCCGATCCACTGGTTTGATTATTTTCGAGACCGACATCGGAACCGGTCGCTCCCAATTGAGTAAAGGGATATTTTTTCGAGAGATAGTCAAAGGCTGGCGTTTTGGCAAGCCAAATAGCGTTGGTTTTGTCTTTGAGCCCGATTCCCCAGCCGTCGAGGATGGCAAGAATTGTTGGTTTACCCCGCACCAAATTCCCGTGATTTCTTGTTTTTGGGATTATTTCGATTTTTTCCATTGTTTTGTGAGATTTGGTGCGGGGTTTATTTGAGTTCATTTTCTATTTCCAGCAAACGATTGTACTTTGCCGTTCGCTCTCCCCGGCAGGGGGCGCCGAATTTGACGAACTCGGCTCCAGCGGCGACGGCGAGATCAGCGATGAAATTATCTTCTGTTTCTCCGCTTCGATGAGAAACAACAATTTTAATTTTATTTTTCTGGCACTTTTTTATAAATTCAATCGTTTCCGTGAGGGTTCCAATTTGGTTCGGTTTCGCAATCGCGGCGTTCACGGCCGAAAAAGACAAAGCTTTTTTAAGACGATTCACATTTGTTACCAGCAGATCATCGCCGATCACAAGAGTATTGTTGCCCATTTTTTTGTTCAGCTTTTTCCAGCTGGGAAAATCGTCTTCCATCAGCCCGTCCTCAATTGAAAACAATTTATATTTCTTTTTCCATTCCTGATAAAGGGCAATTAATCTTTCAGCTTCCAAGGAAGTATTTTCCGGCTTCAGAGTATAACTTTGCTGATCGGGATCATAAAAATTCGAAGCGGCGGCATCAATCCCTATGGAAACAGTTCCGCTGAAATTATAGCCGGTTTCCTCAATCGCTTTTTCTAAATATTCAAAAGCAGCAGTATTATCTTCTAATTTTGGCGCGAATCCTCCCTCGTCGCCTACTCCAATTGGATAGCCGGCGTTGGCAAGTAATCCCTTGAGCTTATGAAATATCTCACTGGCTGCTTGCAGTTTTTCCGAAAAATTTTTGAACTCGCGGGGAATAATCTGAAATTCCTGAATGGAAAGCCCGGAGTCGGAATGAACGCCGCCGTTCAAGACATTGAAAAATGCCGTTGGAATCTGACGCGGCTTTTTAAATTTAAAAGTCTTGGCAATGTATTCATATAATTCCAAATTTTCTGATTTGGCGGCGGCTCTTGCGCAAGCCAAAGAGACAGCCAACATCGCATTGGCGCCGAGACTAGATTTGTTTTCTGTCCCGTCAAGTTTAATAAGAGTTTCGTCAATTTTAATTTGATCAGAAACATTAAGACCGACAAGAATTTTGCTGATTTTTTTATTGATATTTTTGCAGGCTTCCAGCACTCCCGTTCCGTTGTAGCGCGTGTCTTTGTCGCGCAGTTCCAGAGCCTCATACGAACCTGTCGAGGCGCCGGAGGGCACCGACGCTGACCCGGAAATGCCGTCATCAAGAGTCACGGTCGCTTTTACAGTTGGATTTCCGCGGGAATCAAGAATTTCAAGGGCGGTAATTTTCGTTATTTTTGGCATAAATTTATTTTTTTTAATTTTTGACGCTAGATTGTCATTCCCGCTTACGCGGGGATGACAAAATGAAGCTTACTGACTATTCTCCAGCGCTTGGATCCCCGGCAGTTTTTTTCCGGCGAGAAACTCAAGCATTGCTCCCCCGCCAGAGGAGATAAAGTTGAATTTGTCCGCGCTGTTTTGAAAATCAATATATTCCAGCGTTTCTCCGCCCCCGGCGATTTTGTAGGCGTCGGCTCCGCAAATTGCTTTGAATATTGCGTCCGTCCCTCTTCGATAGGTCTCTTCTTCAAATTTTCCCATTGGACCATTCCAGACGATAAACGAAGCGGCGGAAATCGCCCGGCCGTATTTCTCCATCGTCTTGGAACCGATATCGAAGTTTCCAGCGGAAAAATCTTCCGGCAAAACAACATTTTGCGGGAACTTCGTATTTTGTTCTTTGGCTTCAACAGCCACTTTCCCGCCGATGAGAACCACATCGTAAGTCTTGGCCAGATTTTCAATGACCGGAAGCTTGGTTTCGATTTTTGCTCCGCCGATTATGGCAAGAGACGGCCTTTTGGACGGCTTGAGAGCCTGCGTTAGCTCCTTGATTTCTTTTTCCATCAGCAATCCCGCACAGGAGGGTTTCCAGCGGGGAATTTGAGCAATGGATGCGTGAGCCCGGTGAGAGACGCTGAAAGCGTCGTTCACAAACACCCCGAAATGGTGACAAAGGTTAACAGCAAATTGTTCGTCGTTTTTTTCTTCTTCCGGATAAAAGCGGATATTTTCCGCGAGGGCCGCTTCCCCATTGCCCAGATTTCGAATCGTTTTATCGCCCTCTTCGTCAATAATATCATCAATAAATTTTATTTCTTTCTTGAGCAATTTTCCCAGTCTATCGGCAACGGGTTTCAGTGAAAATTCAGGCGCGGCCTTTCCATCCGGCCGGCCCAAGTGAGAAATAATAACAATTTTTGATTTCGGCTGTTTGAGAATATATTCGATCGTTGGCAGAGTGAGACGAATTCGCGAATCATCTTTAACAGCGCCGCCTTCAAGCGGAATATTATAATCAACTCTGACTAACACACGTTTATTTTTAAAATCCAAATCAGCTAAATTTTTCATAAAATGACTCCTCACCCTTCGGGTGACACCAAAATTTTTAATTTTTAACTTTAAATTTTTAATTTAAACTATCATCCCATGCCCAATATCCCGATAATAAGCCCCATTCCGGCGGCCACGCCAGTCAGGATCCAAGCGCGCATTGTCACTTTCGTTTCCGGCCACCCGACGGCTTCAAAATGGTGGTGAATCGGGGTGGAGAGAAATATTTTGCGTCCGAATAGTTTTTTTGAAGTCAGCTGGATTATGACCGAACCGGATTCAATTACATAAACGAGACAGATTATGGGAAGAACTAAAACAGAGTTAGTAAGCATGGCAATCACGGCCAGTGTCGCGCCGAGCGAAACCGCTCCGGTATCCCCCATAAAGAACCGGGCCGGATAAATATTGAACCATAAAAACGCCAGAAGCGCGCCGCAAACCGCAGCGCAAAAAGCGGCAAGGTCAATCTTGCTCTGGGCAAAAGCAATCACGCCGAAGGCGGCATAAGCAATCAGAAGAATTCCGCCATTTAGGCCGTCTAAGCCGTCCGTTATGTTGGAAGAAAAAGCGGTTGCCAAAACCACAAAAGTAAAAAAGGGAATATACCACCAGCCGATATCGAAATTTCCTATTCCCGGAACATGAATTGAGTCATACTCGAGTTTATAGTGGAACCAAAGGGCGCCGAGAACGGCAATGATAACCAGCCAGCCGAAGCGGTATAAAAAACGGATGCCCCCGCCCTTATTCGATCCCCAGCCGCGAACGCTGAAGATATCGTCAAAGGCTCCCAAGATTGCCGCCGAAATAAGGGCGAAAAAAGGAAGCCAGGTTTGCGAACGGCTCAAAAAATCAAGGCGGGTTATCAGTTTGGCGCTGAAAAAGGGTGTCAGGTAATGCATAAAAACCGCTAGAAACAAAACCGTAACCCAAATCAGAGCGCCGCCCATCGAAGGAGTGCCGCTTTTATCTTTGTGAAGCTCGTGATAGATTGGGGCTTTTTTTCCGTCAACGGAAGTTTTTTTGATTTTCACGCCGATTTTGTATTTATACAAAAAATGCGTGAGAATTGGTGTCCAAACCATCGCAGTGACAAACGCCAAAATCCCCAAAATCCAGATTTTGAGCACGGCCATCGCGGCGGGAATGGTTGTAATATCGGCAAATTTAAACATACTCACGAATTACGAACTAATTACAGCGAATAGGAGCGGATATTCGTTCTTATTCGTTTTTAATTCGTTCTTTTATTCGCGAGTTTTACTTCCACTCGTAATTCTCGAAAGTCCAGTTGATTAGTTTGGCCATATCCTCCCAGCGGTTGTTGTCGTTTAGAATCACAGCCACAATTTTGTGTTTTCCGGTAGCTGGATCGGCGGCGGCCAGAAGAAGCGATTTCCCGGCGTTATAGGTGAATCCGGTTTTTCCGCCAAGGCAATTCGGGATTTGCCCGATCAGCAGATCCGTATTCTTGAGCCGATGCGAATATTTTCCGTCGCAAGAGCCGATTTCAATTTCCGACATTTTCATAATACTCCAAATTAGGTCATACTTCATTGAATAGGCTGTCACTCTGGCAATATCGTAGGCCGAAGAATAGCAATCGTCCTCGTCCAGCCCCGAGGGATTGCAAAATTTTGAGTCGCCCAAATTCAATTCCTCCGCCTTTTCATTCATAAGGCGGGCAAATTCCTTTTGCGAGCCGGCAATGTGATTTCCAAGAGCGATAGCCGCGTCGTTGGCGCTGTTAAGAAGCATTGCCATCAGCAAGTCTTTGACGGTTACTTTTTCGCCTTCGTGCAGGCGCTCGTCAACACAGTAACCGCTTCTGGGACAGCCGACTTTCGTTCCCTCGGCCAAAATTGCCTCTTCGCTTATTGTAACCTGTTCATCCAAATTTTTCACTCTCTCCATGACAATTATCGCGGTCATTATTTTGGTAAGCGAAGCGATAGGCGTGCGATTGCGGCCGTTGTCATAGTGAAGAATCGTACCCGAGTCAACGTCAAGAACAACCGAGGAGTCGGCGAATACTTTTGTATTGTAATAATTTTTCCCGCGCTGGGGAATATAGCCGGAACCCCCGAATCCTTCATTTTGTTTTTTTTCTCCTGTGAGGCTTCCTTTGAAGCTTTTTTCAGGAGCGGAATTCCCGCTGTTTTTCGCGTCAGAGACTCCCTCGATTTTGTTTTGATCAGGCGCCGCGCTTTTCGGCGCGTTGAGAAAACCAATAAAATAATATTGGAAAGGAAGGAGGAGAAATATCAGAATTGTAACAAAAATATTCATAGCTTTGCAGAATCATCTAATAGTTCTTCAACTTTTTCATTTTGAGACAAAGTCTTCCAGTCGGGCAGTTCACCGGCGCTTTGAATTCCGAGTGTCTTTAAGAAATCAAAAGAAATTTCATAGAGATATCCGCGAATGTCAACTGTTTCTTTGCGTTCCACGAGCCCGCGCATAAGAAGGCTCCGCAGAACAAAACTGGAATTGACTCCTCGGATCGCCTCGACCTGCGCTCTTGTAACCGGGCCTCTGTAGGCGACAATGGAAAGCGTTTCCAGAGCCAATTTTGAAAGTTCAGAGCTTATCTCGCCGGACACAAGCCGGTTCACGTAATCGGCATTTTCCGGATCAGTTCCCAATTGAACAGAATCAGCTTTTTTTATTATTTTTAAGCCTCTTTTTTGCTCACTGCAGTCTTTCTCCATCGCCCGAAGTGATTCTTCTATTTCATTCTTTCCTGTATTGCAAATCTTGGCAAGGCGGGAAATTTTTATCGGCTCTCCGGAAATAAAAAGAAGACTTTCGAGAACAGATTTTAGTTTTGTTGCGTCCATAATTCAGAATTTCTTTATTTTTATCTCCTCAAATAGCTTGTTTTGCTCCACCGAGACAATTCTCTGCTTCACGAGTTCCAGGAGTGCCAAAAAACTCACGATTACCTCCACTCTGTCCCCGGCTGAATTTTTCAGCTGGGAAAAACCGACCTCAACTCTTTCTTGAAGGGTTTTTTGAAGTTCGTTGATTTTTTCTTCCAGGGTTATTATATCACGAACTGTTTCCTTGGGAAGCTTCTCCGGCAGAACAATCTGATCAATGATTTTTCGAAATGTTTTCTTGAGGTCAAAGGCGCTGACGTTTTTCGGAGGAGAGAAAACTGCCGAAACTCCCAAGAGATAATCACGGGAAAACAACCGGTTCCTGTTTTTCAAAAGAAAACTGATTTTGTCTGCCGCCTCCTTGAATTGCTTGTATAGTTTCAATTGCTCTTCAAGGTCTTTGATTTCTTTTTCTTCTTCGGGCGCAACTTCAAGAGTCGGCAATATGCTCCGCGACTTGATAAGAATGATTTTGGAAGCGATGTTCACGAACTCGGCCAGGTTTTCAAGGCTGATATTTTCCTCGCTTCTCATAAACTCCAGATAATCATTAGCCACTTTCGCGATTGACATTTCGGCAATATCAAGACGACGCTCCTCGATAAGTTCGAGGAGCAAATCAAGCGGACCTTCGAATTTTTCAAGCTTTACATTGAAAATCATGGAGCATGAAACATGGAACACATAACAAAATTTGTTCCATGTTATGTGCTATGTGTTATGTGAAGAAAAACTTCCCTTCACTGGTTCCTCGTTTTTGAGATACTGCTTTGCCGCAATTTTGATCGAATATTCATATTCTCCCGATCCGACATATAAATTCTTCTGCTTGGCAAGCGCGTTGTCAATGAAAATATCAAGCTTCAGAAATTCCCGAAAGGCGGGGGTGGCTCCCACTTTTCCGGAAATATTTTTTTTCATCCAGACCTCTTTGGCGAGATCAAGGGATTTTGCTGGTGCCAATTTTTTCTTTTTCCGGTCGGCGTTAATGGTTTTTTGCAGTTTCTTCTTGTCCAGCCGTTTGTTGGCCGGGACAAGCGCCAATAGATAATCTCTGTCTGCCTTAACAACCAGCGCCTTCACAATTTCTTCCGGCTTCATCTTTTTCTCTTGTTTCTGCGTTGTCCGCGCTGTGTCATATGCTGTATAAGTGGTTTTATGCTCGATTATCTCGAATTTGTATTTTTTCTTTTTGAGATAATCGAGGATTTTTTTGGAGATGGGCATAATATTAAGTTAAAAATTAAAAGTGCAAAGTAAAAAGTTATTTGCATTTTTTTGCCTGAGGCGGAATTCGGCTGCTGGCCAGATTGAAGGAAGTCGGTATTCCGCTCAAAGCCATTATCCCGATTATAGCAAAAATTGCCTTTATTTGGAATAAATATACGACAGGCGCGGCAATAGCAGCTCCAATTACATACGAAAGTGGAGTCACATTGCGAAAAAAGTCTATTATATCCACGTCGCGACAGTCAACGCGCTTATAAAAATAAGAATCTCTCAAAACTTCCGTGAGACTGGCGCCGATGCGAGTGCAGAATAGGATTCCCGCCCAGGCAAGAAAGTTTTGGGAATTAATAAAAGTCATAGTGATTGTGGATAAACCAATAATTAAAAGAGCAAACGGCAGGATGTTTTTTTCTTCAATTTTTTTATCAGCTAGGTAGCCAATGGAATATTCAATGAGGATAAAAGGAATCAGCATTAGTGTGAACATCTTTCCCATATCGGCCCAGGAAAATCCCAATTCTAAAAGACGCAAGGGGGTATAAATAATCATTAAGGCATAGAAAACCTGCAAAAGGAATGAAATATAATAGATTTTCATTACATTCTTCCGTTGAATTATTTTGCGGATGACGTCAATAAAATTTATTTTTTCTACTGCCTCATGATTTATACTTCTAAATTTCCAAAACGCTATAGCCAGAATAGGGATGAAAAAAATAAACGAAGCCTTGAGGGAAGCCTGAAATCCGTAACGGCTTACCAGCAATCCAGCCACTACCGGGGAAAGAACGTAACCGGCGCTGGTTATGGTTAGATACAAACCTCTTATTCTCCCCGTAACCTTATCGGCTGAGAAATTTTCCAGCATTATGTCAAAATCCAGCCAAGTGAGAGCCGCTGCAATCATATAAGCAGCCATTAACCAGGCACTATATTTATTAACAGGAGTAAAAGCAAGGGCTAGAATTATTAAGCCTTTTAAAGTAAGCGAAGTCAGAAAAACCTTAGACTTTCCATAGATCCTAATAAGATGATGCCAACTCGAAATTAAAACTAGGGTAATAAGGTAAGCAATAATATAAAAAGAAGTAATATTATTACTTCCTATGGCCGTTTTGATATAGTCTGATTCCAGATACAAAACAAAAGCTGAAGTAGCACCGAGGAAAAAAGAGGAAAAATACAAATACTTCAGTAATTTTTTGTTGAAATGTTCTTTGTGTTTTAGATTCATGGAGCCAGCCTTTTAACATCTCTCGGAAAGAGTATGGCCTCCTTGACGTTCTTGAGACCGAGAATTTTTTGGACAATCCGTTCGCTTCCCAGCCCCCAGCCTCCGTGAGGCGGCATTCCATATTTGAAAATTTGAAGATAATATTTAAAGTCATCGGGATTAAGTTTCTTTTTTTTCATATTTTCCACCAGCTGGTTGTAATCGTGGATTCTTTGTCCCCCTGAAGCCAGTTCTATTCCCCGATAAAGCAAATCGAAGCCGAAGGTTTCTTTTGGATCATCAGGATTCGGCATGATGTACATCGGGCGAATGTCCCAGGGATAATTAGTCAGGAATATAAAATCACTCCGGTGTTCTTTTTTAGCCCACTCGCAAATTAGGCGCTCTCCTTCCGGATCAATGTCAATGCCTTCTATTTCCTTTTTAAATTCTTTTTTGAGGATATCAACGGCGTCCGCTAGTTTCAGGCGCGGGAATTTTTTTGGAATATTGACTTTGGCGCCGTATATTTCAAGTTCTTTCTTACAATTTTTTTGCACTTCGCTCAAAACATATTTCATCGTTTCCTCAAGTTCGTCCATAACATCGTCCGGACCGTCAATAAAACCCATTTCAGCGTCGAGGCCGACAAATTCATTGATGTGGCGGCTGGTAAAATGGGGCTCGGCGCGAAAAACGGAACCGATTTCAAAAACTCTCTCAAAAGCCCCGACACCCGCCTGCTTGAAAAATTGGGGACTTTGAGCCAAAAAAGCGTCGCGGTCGAAGTATTTTATTTTAAAAAAATTGGCTCCGCCTTCAGTGGCTCCGGAGAGAATTTTTGGAGTTTTTATTTCCAGAAATCCGCGCGAGCGCATAAAATTCACATAAGCTTTGAGAACCTCGGCATAAACCTTGAAAATCGCTCCCACCTTTTCGTTTCGGATGGTGAGATTGCGATAGTCAAGAAGCGTTTCGATGTGCAAATTCATATCATCAAGCGAAATATCAATTAGTAGCTCCTCCACTTCCGAAAGAATTTTAATTTCCTTCACGTTGAGTTCGATTTTTCCCGTTTCAAGACCGGGATTGATGAGTTTCGCCGGCCTGTTTTTCACAGTTCCTGCAATTTCAAGAACCCATTGGGATCTGATTTTTTTCAATTCCCCGTAATTTTTTGCTCCCGGAGAAATTACGCACTGCAAAATTCCGCTTCGGTCGCGAAGGTCAATAAAAATAATTTTCCCGTGGTCGCGGCGGACGTGAACCCAGCCACAGACTTTCACAGGCTGGCCGGTTTTTTGAATTGTTTCGGAAATGAGAGTGCGTTGCATATTTTAAACATTCAATGTTAGGGAAAACCTAACATTGAATGTTAGGTTTTCCTGGCAATCAACTCCTTCACCTCCTCCGCCACTTCGCCCGGAGTGACTTGGGTTTTGATGTGATAGGCGTCCGCGCCCAGCTCCATCGCCTTCTTCACTTCGCTGTCGAGAGCCGAATTGGAAAGAATGATGATCGGAATATTTTTAGTGTTAACGTTCACCCGCAATTCCTGAATTGCTTCGTAGCCGTTCATAGCCGGCATCATCATATCAAGAAGAATGCAGCTAAAACCGCCCTTTTCAGCCTCTTTAAGCCCCCAGCGACCGTTTTTGGCCGGCACAACTTCAAATCCTTCCTGCTTCAGCTTGTCGCCGAACATCTGAATAAAAATATCCTCGTCTTCTATAATCAAAACCCTATGGCCGTTTGATTCTTTTTTGGCTTCAGGAACAGCTTCGGGAGAACTAGCTGAAACAGAAGACTGCGGGGACTGAATGGTTTCGTAACCGAGAATTTTTTTCACTTCTTCGGCAAGCTGCGAAGGAGTGAAGCTTGATTTCGTCAAAAAGCCGGCCGCTCCCAAGCTCTTTGCTCTGTCCATATCTTCTTTGGAAGACAAATTACTGAAAACGTATATTAGAACATTCTTGATATCCCGCTCCCTTTTCACAGCCTCCAATATCTCAAAGCCGTCCATATCGGGAAGAACAACGTCAAGTAAGACTAATTCCGGCTTCCAGTTTTTTATTTCATCCTTTGCTGTTGCTCCCGCAGTGACAATCTTCACCTCAAAACCAGCATCTTGCAGTTTTTTTTCGTATATTTCAATCAGCATCGGATCATCCTCGACGATCATAATTTTGGCCATAAAATCATTCTAGTATTTATGAACTTATTATACAAAATTTCTTAGAAATTAGAAATTGCGCGTCAGCGCCCTATACCTTTATAAATTATCCCGAGCTCCTTAATTTTTTCCTTATCCAGGCAGTTTTTTCCGTCAATAATAACCTTTATGTTGTTTTCTTTGAATTTTTCAGGCGGAATTTTTAGAAACTCCCTGTGGTCGGTGGCGACAACTACTGCCTCGCATTTTTCCAGCAAGTCCTCAATGTTTTCAACATTTGATTTTTCAGGCGCATAAGGATCGAAAATATGAGGCACGGCTTCACGCTCTTTCAGCAGTTCAATAATTTTCAGCGCCGGACTTTCCCGTAAATCGCCGACGCCGGCTTTATAGGAAATTCCCAGAATCCCAATAGCCGTATTTTTAAATGCTCTTTCAATGCGATTCAGCGCATCTTGGAGCAATTCCACGGTATAAAGAGGCATGCTGTTGTTGATGGCTCTGGCTACTCTCAAAAACTTATGATCGAAATCAAGCTCTTTCGCTTTCTCAATGAGATAGTAAGGATCAACCGGAATGCAATGCCCGCCTACGCCGCAACTGGGCCAGTGAGCCATAAAGGCAAAAGGCTTCGTGGCCGCTCCGCGGATGACATTCACAACATCAATTCCCATAAGATCAAAAGATTTCGCCAGCTCGTTCACAAAAGCGATATTGATATCCCGAAAAGAGTTTTCCATAATTTTCGTCGCTTCAGCTTCAAAAATGCTTTTCATGGGCATTATTTCCGCGTCAACTACACTGCGGTAAAAGCCCAGCGTTTTTTGAAGGCCGGTTTCGTCAAAAGACCCAACAACCCGGGGAATGTTTATTACATTCCATTTTGGATCGCCTGGGTTGATCCTTTCCGGACAATGGGAGATAAAAATATCTTCTCCGATTTTATGGCCAGCTTTTTCAAAAATGGGCCGGACTATTTCGTCGCAAACCCCTGGATTAATAGTTGACTCAACAATTACCAACGCGCCCTTTTTTATGTTCCTTGCGACCGTCTCCGAGGCTGAAATGATGTAACTCAAGTCTGGATAATATTTTTCGTCAACGGGCGTGGGAACGGCGATTACAAAAATATCACCTTCGCGCAAATCTTTGGGATTGGCAGTTGTCCTGATCTTGGCTTTGGGTAAAAATTCTTCCAAAAATTTTTCACTGACTATATTTTCACCCCTATCAATTCTTTTTATCTTCTTTTTATTTGTGTCAAAGCCAATCACTTTGTATCCTTTCGCCGAACACAAAACCGCCAGCGGAAAACCGACGTAACCAAGGCCGATGACGCACACTTTTTGGTTATTTTTCATAATTTAAGATTAACTCAACATAAAAAATCGTACCACAAACGGCACGAAAAAACAACCCTTGCGTTACAAGTTACGAGTTACGAGTTATGCGACGTTCACTGGTAACTCAAGTATAAATCGGCTACCTTTCCCCTTTCCTTTTGACTCGGCCCAAATTTTTCCTTTATGGACTTCAACTACTTTTTTTCCGATATACATACCTAGTCCCGTTCCCTCGGTATGGTAGTGGGAAACTTCTCTCCCTCTTTGAAATTTTTGAAAAATCATATCTACTTCTTCTCTATCCATTCCAATTCCGGTATCGGAAACAACGACCCGAATCGTGTTTTTTTGTTTCTTCTCCTCCGCGTCCCAATAGTTAGCTTGACCAGCTCTCACCGTAACTCCCCCGCGTTGCGTGTATTTAATGGCGTTATCAACCATATTAGAGATAACCTCCTTAATCTTAGTAATGTCAATCTTGATTTTTGGCAACGGCTCGTTTGGTTTTTGATAATCAAGGTACAATCCTTTATCCTTCGCCGAAAGTTCTAGGGTATCAACCGCTTCCTTCACCAAATCTTCGATTTGCGCCGGCTGGAAATCAAACTCCATCTTGCCGGCGTCAATTCTTGAGATATTGAGTAGATCTTCAACGAGCTGGATTAACCTCTCGTTGGCAATATATACCTTCTCCAGAGCACCTCTCTGCGCCTCGGGAACGTGGCCGTAGGTCCCCTCAAGAAGCAAAGACCCAAAGCCTTTAATTGAAGTGAGCGGCGTGCGCAATTGATGGGAAGCGATGGAGATGAATTCGGATTTAGCTTTGTCAAGCTGATGCAACTTATCATTTGCGATTGCCAACTGATCCGAAAGAGATTGCAGTTCCTTTTTTCTTTTTACTTCATTCTCAACACTCCGAACAAGTATAAAAATTAAAATGAAAAGGATGAAAAATATAATCAACCCATCCGTCAATTCATAGATATTACTAGCAAAAAGAACCTGAATTAGACTGACAAGCAATATTCCTAAAGACAAAACTTCGGCCGCAACTGTTTTAATGTCAAATAAACGATGTTTTATTACTGAATATCCAGCGAAAAGTGGGATAAATACTGTACTGAATATTCCTAGTCGTGTATAAAATACATAATTGGCACTGTTTTTTAGGTAATTATTAAGAATGACATTTGTTAATAAGGAAATAATAATCGTTAGGAAAAAACCAACGAATAAATAAGCATATTGAGAACGACTTTCTTTAGTAGTTGATTTATAATTCTTTATTATTATGGCAAGAATAGAACAAACTGTAAAAAATATTATGCCATAAAAAAGATTTATGACCGGTCCAAAAACCGGTGTTATAGAACCTACTGCTGTTATTTCATAATCACTAATAACCGATTTAGTGAAGAAAATCAGTATAATAAAAGCAATAGGTATTAGCAAAATAACATTCTCTAAGTACCGAATCCTAAAAATACTAAGCCTAGGCAAAGACAAACAAAATAAAAGTCCCAGAAATACAAATAAAATTCCAAAGGAGTAATCCAGCTTTAATAAATTAAACATCAATTTATGATCAGTAAATTCATCCTCAAGGTAGTTAGCGTTGATCCAAAAAATGTTAACGAGAGAGAAAAAGAAAAAAATGATATTGAGCTTGCTCTTTGCATTTTTAAGAAGAACAAAAAAACCCAACAATAAGGTTAGAAAAGAAATTAATATTAATAATATCAGCGAGGGATTAAACATGAGTATTTATAGCTTTTTATACTGAAATTTTACCATAGTGTCGATAACTTGACAATTTTGAAGCAATCGTCTATTATTTTACAGCTAAAATAAAATCCCAAGGAAACAAGGAGGTAGAAATGATAAAGAAAGTTCTTTATACCCTTTTTAGAATCAAAAAGGTCCAAAAAGGGGAAATCGTTATTTCTCGCCTAAGTGACCTTTTGAGGGCAGGATTTAGTCCTTCCTTTCTCGCTGACGAATTTCTTCGGATCGACAGCGAGGTGTGGGGGGAGATTACCGACGATAGTCGGTATCTAAGGACAAGGGACATTGTCCTAACCAATTTTATCCATTGTCCCGATATTATTTATTGCGCTTTCGAGGACGGGATAATGGTTGGAACCCTAACGAATATGTACCTAGAGGAAGAAAAAATTTTAGCCAAGACCTCTTGGTACGAAAAAACAGCGGGAGGAACTCTTGCTAACCATAAAAGAAGTTGTGAGACCGCTTTAGGAGTTGATCTCACTGTAGTTAAAACAGCTTCTAGACGAGTTTCCGAACGCCTAGTGCTTACTGCTCTTGTGGTGAGCTTACTCGGTGGAGGTCTTAAGGCGGTATTTGTGGGGTCAAGAATTCCGGCCTATCACAAAAACTCTCATCTTTCCGTTAGGGAATACGTCTCTGGGAGACGCCCTAATGGGAAACCCTTGGATCCGGAACTATATTTTTACCTCAAGAACGGCTTTAAGATCGCGAGGATTATCCCCAATTACATGAATGATCCTCAAAGCCTAAATTACGGGGTGATGGTAAGGTGGGATAATCCTTTCTACAAACTCACAAAAATTTTCTCACCCCTGAAACATCTAATAAAAAAAATCGGGGAAATGACCCTACTTGGGTTACCCCACATCAAATAGAGCGTTCCGCAACGGCTGGACGCTCTTTCTAATTTTCAAAAAAAACCTTTTCCATCCTGTAAATTGCAATCAGCTCCCATCTTTTTCTTAGCGGCAATTTATAAAAAAAATTACTATCTATTCGAAATAACTCTGATATTAAAGGACTTTGAATTAGTTCCTTTTTGTTAAAGGCTTTTTCAATTTCTCTATCGTAATCACTTGGCGGATCGGGAAAGGCTAATTTTCTTCGATTGTATATAGACTTTGGGAGTAAGTTATTTAACTTAGCGGCAGTTCGGGGAATATACTTCTCTTTTTTATCCCAAATCTTGAATTTTGATGGCGTAGCCAACGCAAGTTTGAAAATTCGCGTATCAACATGAGGAAGTCTAACCTCAACGCCATTAGCCATTGAAAGTCTATCTTCTTGCATAAACATGGACTGCAGATGGGTTTTTATACTATATCTCACCAGTGAATCAAGTTTGTCACTATTTTGATATGAAACGAAATTTTTATCTAAATTACTTTCAATAATTTCCTTCGCTAATTTTTTTGTCTTATTCGAAACAACATGTTTAAAATCAAAACCTTTCATCCAATAATGCATTAGGCCAGTTCGATTAATTTCCCTTGGGTTCAATCTAAAAATATTATAAAAGAAATAATATCCCAGCCATAATTCATCAGCTCCTTGCCCGTTAATAACGGCTTTTAAGTTATGCTTCCTGGCAATTCGATAATTTTCATGTTGGGCAAAGAAGACCTTGTCTAAAAGCGGTTCTTCGAGAGAATAAGTTAGCTTATCAACATCATTAATGCCCCATTCACTGTTTATCGCAACCTTATTCAATTTAGTATTTTTCATTTCTCTACAGAGCAATTTTACGTTTCTGAAATCTCTATTTTCTTTCACGTATTCAATTGTGAAACACTGGAAAGGCGTTTTGTATTTTTCATTATGAAATTCGGAGGCTAATTTTGTTATAGAACTACTGTCTATTCCTCCCGACAGCAGAGATCCAATTTCGGTGTCAGCGTCCATTCTTAACCTCACCGAATCGTGAAGCAGGTCTACATATTCATCTAAAATTCCACTGGGATCATTCCTTTTAGTTTCAATTAAGTCGATATCCCAATATTTAACTATTTTGGGGTTCTTCTTTTTTTCTAGATCAAACTCAAAATAATGTCCCGGCAAGATGTGATATATTCCTTTAAAATGTGTTTCCTTTTTATCAGAGAAAAATTTGAATATGAGATCGGAAATAAATCTATTAATATTTGGCCCAGCTGTAACATACGGATGTTTGAGCAATGCTTTTATCTCGGATGCGAAAACCCAGTCTCCATTTTTGGCTAATGTATAGACGATCTGTTTCTTTCCAAGCGGATCTCGCACAATAAATAATTTTTTATTCTTGTTATCGTAGAGCACAAAGGCAAAACAACCATTAAATTTATTCAAGGCTTTGATTCCCCATTTTTGAATTGATCTGATAATTACCTCTGTATCAGAAGTCGTTTTAAAAACAGCGCCCTCGACTTCCAATTGCCCTCTTATCTCTTTGTGATTATATATTTCCCCATTATAAGTTATAGAAAAACCATCTAGCTCGAGAGGCATATTCGATCGCGATTTCAGGTCTATTAAAGATAGTCTAGTATTGCCTAAGCCTAGACGATGATCGCAATATATCTTTTGTCCCTTTGCATCTGGTCCACGATGTTGAAGCGCATCTATCATTTCAGACAATACCTTCTCATCTATCCTTTTTTGAGAATTATATAAGCATAAAACACCGCACATAAATTTCGAGTGTTCTCATTTTCGTTATTTATAGAAAATTGTCTCAATATTTTTTATTTGATCTGAAAATTTTGAATAACGCAGAATTTCCATAGCATCTTCTTCAGACTTCCTGTACTTTTCATGCAGTATGTTTATAATTTTTTCCCCATGAAATATATTTGAATGTCTATAGCACTTATAAATGCCTGAGCTTAAGTTCAGTAATCCCAGTCTGTAGAGATACCATACGGCCACCAGAAAAGAACAAGGTACATGTTTTTTGTTTTTTATGTACTTTAAATAATTTCTTTTAATCTTCTGATTCTTGATATTGTTTAATAAAAAGAATTTCTTTTCAACTAATTCTGACTCAAATCCGATGAAATGAGGATATATGTTATGTCTATCTAGCTCATAAAGAAAAGATTTCAATTGCAATTTTTTTATCTTCGGGTTATAGTCATCTATTAAAACGCAACACGAAAATGTCAATCTCTTTTTGAGACATTTCAAAATAACAGCCTTTAATATTTCTATGCTCTTTTTTTGCTCTGCCCCGAACTTTTTATCGGAATATATATGAGCAAATTCTATATTATAGTTAACCACAAGGAAGCTCTTAATAATGCTTTCTTTAAGTTTCGAATATCTGCTAAAAAAAAGCAAGCTCCGGAGATTTTTCACCGGAGCATTGGAAGCTAGCCGAGGCAAAACGATGTCACGACTAGCGAAATAACGACTAATTCGAGGATTATTTCCGTCAGAGCTGAATAACGAATCAATTTTGGAAGCCTTTTCCCTCCCTTAACGAGAAGATAACCCGGGGCAAGAAAGGCGATTGAGCAATTCAAGACCAATCCCACCCAACCCAACGTGCTTGCGAATTTGACTTTAGCCAAATCCGCCGAATGGATAGTTTTCATGAATTTAGCAAACTCCAGATTCTGAAGATGGGCCAATACATTGATGCCAAGGGCTGATAGAATGAGCATTAGTCCAACGGTATAGATAACTTCCGCACTGAATACAAGAAATAGGTAGAGTTTACCGGAAACGCCGAATTCCTCGGCAAGATCTTTTCGTTTTCTGACGATTAGACCAACGATCACGACCGTAATGAAGATCGTGATGATGGTGATAAGATTAACAAGCAATCGAATAATCTCCGACAAATTCATTTTCACCCCCCAACTGGCCAGGATTTGAAATGAGAGCCTCGGGGCACAACGTGTCCCGAGGCCAGCTTCAGAAATTCATGAATACCGTCGCCATCACCATCTGGCTGCGGCCGAGGTGACGGTTGAGGTCATCAAAAGTATTATTCATATAGGCGACGTTTGCACCGCCCCATTTCCAGTAAGCGCTAATGCCGGCGGTCGGCCCGCTATTGGCCCATCCTCCATAGACAGCCAAAACTTCTTTGATCACGTAGAATTCAGCGCCGACGAAATATTGGTCGCGCTTGACATGACCAATATTGAGGTGCTGATAATCGGCCGCCAAAAGAAGTCGGGGCAACACCTGCCAACTGACGCCAAGGCGAAACTGGTGTATATCGCTCGTGGAGCGCTTTGCCGACCAGGATTGCAATCCGTCATCTTCATTGATGTTGAGCTTGCGATCGTCATTTCTGTCGCATAAATATGAATACATCCCGCCGAAATTCAAACCCTTCATCGGCTGATAGAGAAAACCGGTTTTAGCTTGAAATCCACGCGTGCGGGACACAAGCATGTTCTGTCCCGACAGCGAGAAATTCATCTTCGCAGTTGACAATGATCCACCAACACCGAGATACAGCTTATCGCCGTCGCGGAGAAGACTTTCAAATGCCTTCACGCCGTACATTAACTCAATAGTTGGCGCGTAAGCAAATTTTGCGTCCACGTCCATCGCCGTTCCAGCTGAACCGGAATTCGCGCTGGAAAAGTTCACTTGCAGTACTCCTTTCGGTAGAGCAACCGAGGCGCTACTAATGTGAACATTCAAATTCGGCCCCCGTTTGAAAGCAATTAGCCCATATGAATACGAGGCACCGAAACAGAACGGATCGCCGGCGGCTACATTAGCCGGGTTATTGGCGCTAAAACCCGGGAGCGCCACCCAACAATTGCCCATCCCAGCCACATCCGCCCCGGGAGGAATGTTGGATGTCACAATTGACAGTGCGGTTCCAAAGTCTGCCGCAGAGCAGATCGCTGGCACCGTGAGAAACATAGCCGCCACAAAAACAGCTATCTTTTTCATTCTTAGACCTCCATATTTTCAAAGAATAGACTTCGATAATCAATTTTGACTATCCGCTTATTGTATATGCTAAAATCAGATTTGTCAAGTATAATTTTAGCTTATATAAGGGAATAAAATATCACCTTATTTAGGGGTAGTATTTTAGAAAAATTCAAATATGCGTGGTTTTTACAATTTCTTTATTAAACCTTTGATTGAAGTAGTTTCTGCCTTCTTCTCACCTCTCTTTTTCACTTCCACTCCCCCGGCTTTCAGGGATTTTTCGCTGACGACCACGCGCCAAGGAATTCCGATGAGATCCGCGTCGGCGAATTTTTCGCCGGGACTCACGTCGCGGTCATCATACAAGACTTCGATATTTTTTTTCT
>PFVO01000018.1:0-53172 GCA_002790655.1 Candidatus Moranbacteria bacterium CG_4_9_14_3_um_filter_44_28
GGGAAAGGAAAAACATCTCTCAAAACTCCGGAGCAGATTTCTTTGTTCGGCGCGCGGGCCGAACTCTCGCAAGCGAAAATAAATTCGCTGGAATATAATTCGAGGATGGCCGCGAAAGTGGATTCATCGCTCATTCAGGACGGATTTCAGATTTATCATCATTCTTTCTTTTTTTCCCGAAACGGCGTTTGGGCGGTTGTTCAGCAAGGGATGAATGAAAAAAATGTGACGGCAAGAAGATATCACTGGTTTTCGGACGAGATTAAAAACTTAGTCATTGAACCGCATAGCGGAATAATTTCGGACGCGAAAAATAATTCGCTTAACATGACGGCGCGGGAAAGCATCGAAAATCAAAAAATCAGCACGGAACTTGTGCAAGGAAGTTATAATACGTTGATGAAAGACCTAAAACTTTTAAGAAAATACTCAACACCGCAAAGCGATGTAATTTCTGCCGGCAATAAAAATCATGAACTTACGAAAATGAATTTAACTAATTTGGATTTCAAAACTCATCCCGTTCTTCTTGAAGATTTTTCAAAAAGCAGGTATCTTCAAAAAATTTTGTACGAAGTGAGCGAGATTAAACCGAAAAGTTACGAGAAATTACTTTCATTAAAAGGCGTCGGACCAAAAACTATCCGCGCCTTGGCCCTCACGGCGGAAGTAATTTACGGCGCCAAACCCTCCTACGAAGACCCCGCCCGTTACTCCTTCGCCCACGGCGGAAAAGATTTCATCCCCTACCCCGTCGACCGCCCGACCTACGACCAAACGATTCGGATTTTGCGAGAGCTTGCTTCCAAGATGAAAGTGAGTTATTCTGAAAAAAATAAAATAATAAGGAGATTAAGCTGATATGGTTAAAGCGGAAAAAAAGAGGCCCAACCTCTCTTGGCTAAAAAAGCCGTTAGAGGTCGGGCCTCTATTATTTTGCCTCTTTTATTGCTGAGGCTGATCTCCGGCTGGAGTTTCTGGAGTTGTCGGTTCTGCTGGCGGCGGAGTCGTTGGTTCCACTGGCGGAGTAGTCATCGGTTCAGTCGGCTCCTGCGGAGGGGTTGTTGTTTCTTCCTGCATAGCGTTGAAATTAAAAATTAAAAGTGAAAAGTGAAAAGTTTTGGAATCGCTTCGCGATGATTATTATTTTATAAAAAACAAAAGATCGTGAGCGCAGCGAACACCTTAATTTTTCATTTTTAGTTTTTAATTTATAATGGTTTCTCTCCCATATCAAACGCGTCGGCTGTCGCCGGCGGGGCGACGTAACTGGCCTTCTTCATTATCTCCTCATTCACTATATCACGGTTCCTTCCATATTTCAACTTGGAAAGCTCCTTGACGGCTTCGGCAATCTTCGCATCCCCTTTTGTCGGCGGATAGGTTTTTAGATTGAACGGCGTCGCCACCTGGCTTGCGATAAGAAGTTTCACGAAAGCATTGTGATTGTCAACGTTCATAAGATCATTGGCGTCAAAAACGGGCTCAAACTGCTTCTGAACAAATTCAGCATCTTCCGCGCCGATCCGGAACGAGCAAATCGAGCCGACGTTCCCGAAGACGGCTTTTGATATTTCTTCCTTGAGCTGGGCAATGAACTGGTGAGCGATGACAAGCGACAAGCGGTATTTCCGGGCTTCGGAAAGAATCTGGGCGATTGAATCGGTCGTGAAATTCTGGAATTCATCAATGTACAAATAAAAATCCTTCCGCCCGCCCTCCGGCATATCCACGCGGGAAAGCGCCGCGATCAAAATCTTACCAACGATTATCATCCCCAAAAGACTGGCGTTTATTTCCCCTATTCTCCCCTTGGAAAGATTCACCAAAATTATCTGCTGATTATCCATTGCCTGGCGGAAGCTGATGGTGCTTTTTTCCTGGGCGATGATCGGGCGCATCATATCATTCGAGATAAACTGGGTGAGTTTCGAAGTGATATAAGGAACCATGTTGGCCAGCGCCGCCTCTCCCCCTGCTTTTTCCGCTTCTTTTTCCCAGAAATTTTTGACGACCGGATTGGTGCAGTGCGAAAGTTTCATGTGCCGGAACTCCTCATCAGCCAGAACGCGGGGAATTTCCATAAGCGTCGACCCCGATTCGGGATGCTCCATCACGAGAAGCGCCGCGTTTCGCATATACTGCTCGAACATCGGGCCGCCGGTTTGGCGCAGGTCATAGAGCTTGTCGAAAATATTGATCATCTCGTTGATGACGAAAGTTTTTTGCTCGGGCTTGTTATGATCATATTCGAGCATATTGAGTCCGAACGGCCTCTCCATGTCGGCCGGATCGAAAAATATCACGTCCTCGGCCCGCTCTTTGGGAATGGATTCGGCGATATGGTCAACCAGATCCCCGTGCGGATCAATGACGCAGACTCCTTTCCCGTCTTTGATGTCCTGCTTTACCATCTCTTGAATCATCGTTGATTTTCCGGTTCCGGTTTGCCCGATGATATAGAAATGGCGGCGGCGGTCGTCCTCGCTGTGGCGGATGACAGTTTCCACTCCGCGGTAGTCGTTGAAACCAAGAATGATTCCTTCTTGGAAAATATTGTTTGGCGGCGCGGCGGTGCGGGACTTAAGCCAGGAAATTTTCGGGGTTTCCATGGATAAAATCGGAAAGTGAAAGATGCTGACAACCTCCTCGGAAGAGAGTATGAAGCTTTGGTCATCCCTGAAATTTCTGAATATAAAGTCAAAAGCGATGTTTTTTGACCTGGATTTACTTTCCCGGCTAACCCGGAAGCTGTTGAGTCCCGGATTTTCGTATTGAATGAAAGCGTTTTCCAGCTCGGCTAATATCGTCTCGGATCTTTCCTGTGCTAAGGCTGAAGCCACCAGACGAATGTTAACTTTGAAGCCGGGTTTATTGGCCTTGCCTTCGATTTTCTTCACAACTTCCTGTTCTTCAGGGGTCAACTGCACTGCCTCCTTGCTTGGCTTGAAAATATCTTTTGGCTGATTCTCTTCTTTTTTGAAGGCGACATTGAAAAATCCCCGAAAAAACTGGCGAACGGGGGTATCCCGCTTTACGTCTCCAAGCCTTCTTCCCTGCTGCATCTTGTGAGCCGTTTCTCTTCCTTTCGTTCGCCAGTTGCCGCGAGCCGGTTTCATGATCAGCTGAATTGCCGCTCCTTCCTTTTTCTCCTCAAATTTTCCAAGGACGTTGGTGATGTTGTTAAGCGGGTCCGATTCAAGCGTCTGATAGGTCCGAACGGGAAAATAATATTTGTCCCTCAAAGAGAGATAAGAGGCCGAGGTAAAACTGCCGGGATAAAAAATATTGTAGTCTTTTACCCGCTCAATCGCCGCTTTCGGATAGAAGCTGTGAATCTGGCGCTCGACGATGTTGATGAGCTTTTTGGGAGCGCCGACATAAAAAGAAATTTCGTCGGTATTGGCCGGATTGGCGACTTCAAGGGTGACAACCGCGTCTCCGTAAATGATCCGGTGAAAAAATCCGGCTTTTTCTTTGATGTTTCCAAGACTTGCAAACAAATGCTCCATTACCGAGATGAGTTCTTTGTCGCTTTTGGGCGGCTGTTGCTGTTGCACCGGCTGGTTCTGGACTTTGAGAGGACGACTGACTTTCACCACGTCAATATCCATATTGAGCGAACGGGTAATCTGCCCGCGGAAAATAAAGAAACTGCGAAAAATCATCCACAATCCGGAAAAAAAACTCGCGAGCGCCAGAAGTCCGGCGAGAGGATATAATATAAGATTAAGATTATAGACGTCCATTTTATATTATTTGTCTTTATTTCTGCTAGTCTAGAGCCTTAGAAATTTCACAATTCCTTCAATAGTCCTTTCTGAATCAGCTGTTTTCTTAATCCATCTTCCAGCATCCGATCATGCATCTCGTCCAATGTATAATTGTCTGCTTCAAAAACACTTTTTCCTTTGTCGAGGTGCCGGGCGACCTTGATGGCATGCTCGGGACCTTTCTGGAGAGCCAGTTCAACCAGCTTTTCCACTTTTTTCTCGTACTCGGTAATTTGGGAAACGGCTTGAGCGTCTCCTGCCACGCCGGCCGCGGCTGCGGTCTTTTGAGTTTGGATAGTTTTTCGCGCCGTCTCGATTTTTTCGGAGACTTCTTCGGTTTTTACTTCTCCTCCCGCTTCAGTTTCAACGCCCGGTATCTTTTCAGCTGTCGGCGCCTCCGGTTTTTCTGATACTTCAGCTTCGACGCTTTCAGGAGTTTTTTCTGTATTTGTAGCAGAAACGTTTTCTTTTCCGCCAGAGGCGCCCGCCTGCCGGACGGGCAGGGATCCGCCTTGGGCGGACAGTTTTTTCGCCAAATCCAAATCCTCCTTTTCGATAGGCTCTTGATACAATGGTTGTGCCATAAAATAAGCTTAGTGCTAATTTATAGTAAATTTTTTCTATCAACTTTAGTTTCAAAATCCAAATTTTAAATTCTAAATTTCAAATCAAATTATAATGTCAAAATAAAAAATTTTAAATTAAAATTTTGAAATTGATTTAAAATTTGGTAGGCTTTTGCCTTTGGCAAAAGGGGTGGTGCGGCCAATTTGTCATTTGAAATTCAGCCTTGCGCTGTCAGTCCCATATCTTCCTTCAGCTCTTCGCCGCTTTGTCTGCATTTCCGAAACTGGCAATATCTTCTTTTAGCTCATCTTTTAAATCGCTCACGACTTTCTTCACAAATTCATCGTAACCGCTTATTTTTTCACGAAGAAATACTTCAACCTTATCGGATCCCGCTTTTTCCTCGAGCATTTTCATCAGCTCCTGTTGGTCTTCCTGAGTCAGCTTATCCATTGTTTCCATATAGAGCCGTTTCAGAACCAGCTCCAAAAGATCCACCAGAATTTTGGCTTTTTTCTCTTCCGGCAAATCGGAGAGTCCCAACTCATCGACAATTGTCTGCTGAAGGATTGTGTTTTGGGCAGTCATAAATTTGTTTTTCAAAAATTAAAGTTTATGGATAATACTCAAGGCTTTGAACAAATTGAAATTGGTCCGGGACATCCGTTCCAGATATTGCTGCATTGTTTCCCGCACATTGAGAGGGGGAAATTTTTCAAACGTTTCTTGGGTGAACGAGATTGCTTTTCCCGTTTGAGCCAGCTCGTCAGGCGTTGGAATCATCGGCATGTCGCCAATCACGCCGGGAGTATGCCGGCCGATGGCCTCCTGAATCTGGTGGGCCGGAGTATCCAGTTGAAATCCTCCCAATCCTTCAAGCCATCTGTTCCACAGCCTCGCATTGGCGTCGGTGATTCCCGCAATGGCCTGCTCGTTGAGGGCTTGGGCTTCCGCTCCAAGCCGCGCCACTTCGTCCTGACGCCAAGTTTCCGCCGCCGCTCCTCTTGCCCGGGCCGCTTCGATCTGCTGGTCAAACTGGCTGGTATCAACAGCACCGCGTCCTCCATAACTCTCCGCCGCCTTCCCCGCGCCATGTCCCTGTGGAATGTCATGATGCAGATAACCCATTTTCATTCCGGAAGTGTCACCTAAAAATATTCTACCCTTATCGTCCAAAGTAACTTGATCACCTGCATGGACCAAATCGGTTATTTTCCCTCCATGATGCAATTTATACCATTCAATGATTCTTGGCATTTTGCCTTCCGCCCAAATTTTATGCTTCTGGTCAGCCGTTAAATCATTAAAATTTTCAACTCCTCTTATTCCTAATCGTCTCAATATTCCTTGATTCTTAAAAGAGTCGAATAATTTTTGAGCCTGATCATCACTATATCCATATTTATCGTGATGTTCTATAAGCATATCCCGCGTCACTTTCCAGACATTTTCGCCAGATTTGATCGTGTGCGTATCACCTAAAAACGGCTTTCCAATTTGTTCCGGAACAACTGCACCTCCAGTTTTTGGCTGTATTTCCGCACCGGTAATTAGACTATGCGCGGCGTCATAAAAACCGGCGGCCTTCGTTCCTCCAAACAAATAAGTCACTTTTTCCCAAGCCTGGCCGAATAACCCTCTCGCGTGGGGCATAATGAAGTGACTTGCAAGCGCGCTCGCGACAATTGTTCCGCCACCGATCAAATAAGCCATCCTCTTATGTCTTGCGTCAACATCGGCAAAATCCTGCTCTTTGCCTTCGATAGTTGTCTCTAGTTGCATTCCCTCAACCATTTTTTTCCAGTCTTCGTCTGTTTCATTTTTAAGATTTTCAATTTTTCGCTTGACGCGTTCTTCGATTTCTTTCTTTTTTGATTCAAGAAAGCCGGCTTCCATTCTCTTTTTCGCCGCATAACCGGCCCCAACTCCACCAATAGTTCGCATAATCCAAGCCGATGTTGTTCCTGCGCCAATAGCGGCGATACCCAAAGCAGGAAGAGCCGCGCCTAAAGCTACTGCAAGAGTTATGGATACTGACGCCGCAATTGCTGTTCCTTTGAAAATTCCCTTCGCGCTTAATTTTCCCTTTTCGTTCAGAAATTGTTTAGAGATAAATTCCCGATAATTTTTACTAACATTGGCAAAACCAATAAGAGCCTTTTCTGACCACTTGGCGTTTTTTGCTCTAATGTCTGTTTCTAAGGTACGGCTGTTTATGGCAACTGTTTCTTGGTCATACCTAACCATGAATTCTTCATATTCCTGTTCGTTTCCGCGCAGAGTTTTTCTTCCCGAATCCATCAATTTTTGATACAGCTCCTTTCTTCTTCCCACATACTCTTTAACTGTATCATCCTCAAGCATCTGCTTGCTGAAACCCAAAGTCTCTTTGATTACCTTCCATCTTGATTTGGCTTTATATCTTGATTCGGCAATCTTTCCCTCATTCTCATCAAATTCCTTTTTTATCCTTTCAAACTCTTCGCGGTTTTTTCCTTCCCGCTCGGTATCCGGCACAACCGACAGACTTTCCGTGCTTTTGGACTGGAACGGCGCCGGCGGCTTTTCTGACCGACTTCCACGGCCACCCACGCCAACCAAATCTTTCCCTCCACTCGTCGTACCGCGACGAGGCCGCTCCATTTCAGGTTTTTCCGCCTCTTCTTCCGCATGAAAATCCCGCGCTCGCCGCGCGAGTTCCTGCTCTCCGGACATACTTTCGCTTTCCCACCTAGGCTCCCTCTGACCTAAATACATCTCTTCCGCCGTTTGATCAATAATTGGTTCACGCGACGTCCCTCTTAGCTCAGTTCGTCTTCCGCGACCTTCCTTTGCAAGAGGGAAGAAATCTTCGTAAGGATTTTTAGTGCTCATTTATTTTCAGTTAAAGTTATGTATCTATTTACTCCCAGTTTCAAAAAGTCTTTGTTCTAACAATGTGTATGTCCTAAAATAGCTTTTCACCCATTCGACTCCTTTGTTGCTAAATTCACCACTACGCTTGGCGATATCACCCATATAATCGGCGAACTCATATCTAAATTTAAGTAAATCGGTTTCCCCTTTGGAAACTTTTTCTCCTCTTTCGCTTCGATATTTTTCCATGACTTTAGGATTATCGAGGAAGTATTTTTGAAAATAATTCAGATCCTTTCGGGGAAATTTTTTCCCTTCACTTTTTATCATTCTAGTAAAAATACTCTCTATATTTTGCAATAATGATTCTTTCTTCTCTTCGGCATCTTTTCTGTCTTTCGGTTGCAACCTCCTATACTTTTCTTCCAATGCTTTGCTAATTTCCCCTATGCCCGATCTCTGCATTAGATGATCAAAAATTTTTTTCTGGCCTTCGCTAAGTTCTGCCCTTTCCTTACCAGCCTCAACTTCTTCCGGCTTTGACCTCGGCGCCGCCTCCGCCGGTCGCGGTTTTGGAGCCGGCTCGATCATGGCTGGTTTCTCACCTTCTGTCTCTCGCCCGGCGTATCTCTTGCCCTCCAGATACTCCAGCCATCTTTTCGCTTGGATTCTATCCCATCTCCTCATAAAATCCTCTGCATCCTTTGTGCCCGGAGTAATCCGTTTAGGTTTATTATGAGTAAGAATCCAATCAATGTAAGGACCACTAAGATCAAGCCCGATTTCCGGAATTGCTTTTGCAATTTCCGGATTTCGGCTCATCCTAATATCAAATATATTTTGCGCCAATTCCTCAATCATTTCTTCCCTTTTCATCTGCCAAAAATCGACGTCTGGAGTAAAAACTTTTGATGCCTTTCCAGGAAAATTTTCGGCGGCTTCTTCTTTCGGCCCGATTCGCATCGCCTCTGGCGCTTCAGCCGGTTTCGGTCTTTTTTGCAGTTCTGAAGCCGCTCCGACAGCCGCTTTCTTCTTTTTAATCCCCAAAGCTCCACTAGCTTCATCCAAAAACATCTTTGTAATTTCTTCTTTTGATGGTTTTTCCATAGTTAGCACAAAATATTTTTTATATTCTATCGTTTTGGAATTTTCGAAACAGCGTATTCATAAAACGCTCTTTTGAATTTCTCTCCGCTCGGAAAACCTTTTTTCTGAATTAATAATTTATCATAAATATTTATAATATTTGCCTTAGTGTCGATGGTCACTGATTGGATTCTTTCTGCGTCCGGCAAGTCTTTGTAGTCTTCCCATCTTTTTGAATCTTCAAGTAATTTTTGGTGTACCGATAAAATAGCTCCGATTACTTTATTAATAGTTTCCATTCGCCCTTCTCGATCAAAAATTCTCTCAATTTCTCTTGGTTCTGAAATTTTAGGAACAATAACTTCCCCTTCGGCAATTCTCACTTCTCCGTCTTTACTTACCGCCTTTCCTTTAGGGTAAGCACGCTCAAGCTCTTCTGAACCACGGCCTATCCTCTTGGACTTTTCCCTGCTGACGCCCTTTGTAAATTTAAAAGCTCGCTTATACGCCTCTGCCATCGCTTCATTTCCCCAAACCGTGAATGCACTTTGCGCGTAAGATTCTGCCCATTCTTTAATAACCCACGGAGTACTCCAATAAGGCTTTAAATCTTTTTTGAATTTTTCAAAACACAGCTCATAAATCTCCTGAATTTCCTCTTTTTGAAGATCTTGAATGCCCTGCTGAAGTTCTTGGAGATCAATATTCCATGCCATCAAACTTTCATCGGAGATAATGTTAATTCGATCAATTACTAATTTCATTTCTTCGTCAACTGCCGTTTTGATTTTGTGATAAAGTTCTTTCTCTTCCGGATTTTTGATGGCTTCTTCGAAAGAATTCTTTTCTGCATCCTTATCCTGCGTTTCCTCGCCCAGCAAGTTCTTCACTTTTTCAAGTTCCGCGTTTATGATGGTACGATTCTTTTCCGCTTTTGTTCTTTCTAAAACGGCTTCAAGCGTCTGTTCATAATAGACTAAAATAGCTTTTGCAGTTTCCCTCTTGATTTCGGGAATTTGATCCAGTTCGTCATTGAGAACAGCGCTTTCTAATTCTTCCGTTCGATCTTTATACTTTTCTTGAAGAATCTCCAGCGTATATTTCAAACACTCCTTCACCACCTCGTAAGTCTTCAACAATTTTCGCGTTTCTTTTACCCACGGCGCAAGAGTTTTTAATCCGTTTTCTTTTAGTACTTTGGTTAAATTATCCTCCTCAAAAAAGAGCTTTTTATAATAATCTTCTATTAATTCGATATAACCGTCTTCCAGCCACGCTTGATCTTTCCCTTCTTTTTCCTCAATTGGTAAATCAGGAGGGGGCAGAGGCGAACCTTCGCCATTTTGCCTCGCTACAGCTTCTCGAAGTAAATTATCTGGCATCGCTCCTTCAGGCAGTTTTTCTATCCTTATTCGATGTTTGCTTCCTTCTCCCATTTTTATATTTCATAAACCAAAACGAAGCTTATCTTCTAAGTCTTCAAATTTTTTGTTTTTATGTTGCATCTAAATTATACCACAAAAATAATCGCAAGAGAACAATGTGGATAAAAAAAGCTCCCAGTGCCGCCTCGAGTGGAATCCACGCAAGTTTGGCACCGGGAGCTTTCTAGTCGATTTGGTTAATCTCCAAAATACATATGGACACCACTGTTCCTTGGGCACACTCAAGGAACACGGTACCAGATCCCTCCCACACTGAAACAACGACCAATCTCCCGATTTTATTCTTTATAAGGGCGACTCTGGTCACATCGTTAATGATTAAATTATGCGTTTTCACTTCGCCCTTTGGGGTGTGCAATACGCCAGAATTAAAATCTACCCACACTCCGGAATTTTTAGCAGCCTGTTCCGCTCCTTTAAAAACCAGAAGCTTTACACCTTTTATCGTGTACGTGCGTTCCGGTTTCACTTCTGCCGGTGGCTGAGCATTCGTTTCTGCTCTAGCTGCACCGCAAATTGTAAGGCAGAAACAATAGATTGCTACAATCAATAAAGCAATCGGCTTTCTCATAAACGCCCCTCCCGTGGAAAAATTTTGCGCCTGTCGTCTTGCCCCGCACCAAAAATGCGTTTTTCGCGTTTTCTCAATAGTTCTCGAATTTTGGTGCGGGGTGCACAGAGCGCTTTTTTACCTTGACTATTCTTATTGTCAAATGGCAGGCCATTGCGATATAATATAGTCAGCTGATTAATTTTTTAAGCGGAATGGAAAAAAGAAAAACAAATATCCCCAAAAAACCTGCCCTAAAAAACAGATTGTTTCAGAGTTTTCGTGATCGGTCATTTCTCCGACATAGACATTTCTACCTGGCGCTGGCCGCTGCAATTTTTTTCATTGCCATCCTTGCCCGCACTTATCACTTGAGCTCGCTTCCGCCGGGAGTTTATCCCGATGAAGCCGTGAACGGAACCGACGCTATAAACGCCATCGAAACCGGCCATTTTAAACTCTTCTATTCCAATAATTACGGCCGCGAGGGGCTTTTTATGAATCTTATCGCTTTGGGATTTATGCTTTTCGGAGTGAATGTCATCACTCTCAAAATGTGGGCCGTTCTTTTCGGCGTTCTGACGGTTGCGGGAATGATGCTTCTCGCCCGGGAACTTTTCGGAACATATCGGGCCGGGCTTGTTACCGGATTTCTCTATGCCACTTCTTTCTGGGCCATTAATTTCAACCGGATTTCTTTTCGGGCCAATATGCTTCCGTTTGTTCTGGTTTTCACTTTCTATTTTCTTTTTAAAGGACTTCGCACGGGAAAATTCGCCGACTACATCTGGGCGGGAATATTTTTTGGCCTGGGGGTGCACGGGTACATTGCTTTTCGAATTGCCCCGCTGATTCTCGTCGCTCTCTTTATCGCTTTTATCATCTCCAAAAAGAAATTTTTGCGCCAATACTGGAAACCCGTCGCGGCTTTTTCGCTGGCCGCTTTTTTCGTCGCTCTTCCGATGCTTCTCACTTTCTATTTTCATCCCCAGTATTTTGAAACTCGTTCTGAATCCGTATCCGTTTTATCCTCAAAAGTCAATCAAGGCCATCTCTGGCAGGCGCTTGGAAAAAGCACCGCTTTGACTCTGGGAATGTTCAATTTCCACGGAGACCAGAACTGGCGCCACAATTTGCCTCGCTATCCGGAACTCGAATTCTTTGCCGGGATATTCTTTCTGGTCGGAGTAGGTTGGATCACGGGAAGATTTTTTTATCTTCTCTACCTTCGCATCCGGAAGAAAAAACGGAGCGAAGAACTCATAACCGATACGCTTCTTCTTTCCTGGTTTTTCGCCATGCTTCTTCCGGGAATTCTTACTTATGAAGGATTGCCTCATGCCTTGCGCGTAACTGGAGTTCTGCCCGTGACTTTTCTTTTTGTCACTTTCGCAATTGAAAAAACTTTCAGGCTTGCGGGAAAAATCCGTTCCCCGTTTTGGACAAAGGCAAGCTATCTCATTCTCATCGCTGTCATTGTATGGAGCGGATATATCTCCCTGAAAAGATATTTCGTTGACTGGGCTGGAAGTCCCGAAATTCATCCTGCCTTTGCCCAAAACTTCAAAAACATCGCTCTTTATCTCAATGGTCTTCCGCCAAATGCGAACAAGTATGTTCTTGCCAACGCCGGCGGCCAGATTATGGACGACGGTTTGCCTGTCTCCGCTGAAGTAGTAAAACTTCTCACCCACTACCGAACTCCCGGAATCACCTATATCCGGCCCGGCTTTGACCCGAAAGCCATTATGCCACCGGCCAAAGTAGTCCTGATGTACTATGACGGTGAATCAATCGCCTGGATAAAATCGCTCTACCCCGGAGCAAAACTGCAAAAAGTTGACCCCCAGCCGGGAAACGGAACGGATTTTTTTGTAGTTAATGTTAATTGACACGAAGTGTCATCCTGAATCCGCCTTGGCGGATGAAGGATCTCGTTGATAACTGAATTACACGGGATTCTTCACTTCGCTACGCTACGTTCAGAATGACATATGATAAAAATGCTCGAAAAATACCAAAATTATATTGTCGCCGCTATTCTCGCAGTGATGCTAATAGTTTCAATAAGCGTTGCTTTCGGTGATGCCGCTATTATGGACGAAGTGGCTCATATTCCGTCAGGCTATACTTATATCAAATATCACGACTACCGCCTCAATCCGGAACATCCGCCGATTCTCAAAGACTTGGCAGGAAGTCCTCTCCAGTTTCTCAATTTAACCTTCCCAGCCAATGAAAATTTCTGGACTGCAGAACCGAACGGGCAATGGAACGCCGGTTGGAAATTTATTTATCTTCCGGAAAACAATACCGAAGCCCTGCTTTTTTGGTCGCGCTTCCCTATTATTCTTCTTTCCCTTATTCTGGGACTGGTGATTTTCAAATGGGCGAAAGAACTTTTCGGGGCAAAGGCCGGGCTTTTGGCGCTTACTCTCTATGCTTTTGACCCCAATGTGTTGGGACATAATCATTACGTTACGACCGATCTGGGAATTGCCGCTTTTTCTGTTTTTGCTTTTTATTTTTTCACAAAATGCCTTAAAAACCCGAATTGGAAAATGACGATTTTGGCAGGCATATTCCTGGGATTGGCGCAATTGGCGAAATTTTCCGCAGTGCTTCTCTTCCCTATTTTCGGACTGACGCTTCTAATTTACATATTTTTCCGAAAAGAGAAACTCAAAAATTCGCTATGGGGTTCGCTTAAAATAAAAAGACTTTGGTTGCAAAAATTTTATCATTACTCTGTCTCTTTTTTCCTGATTATTGTACTTTGTTTCGCGACAATTTGGTTTTTTTATGCGGCCAATATCTATAATATGCCGGCGGAAAAAGTCCACCAGCTCATTGATACTCAACTCTACGGCGGAGCGCAAAATCTGGCGTCTCCCTATCTTCACAAAATGGCGGACAGCGCGGTGCTTCGGCCCTTTGCCCAATATTTCACCGGATTTTTCATGGTCTTCGGCCGGATAGAAGGCGGAAACACGACATATTTTTTTGGACAGGTAACCAACCAGAGCTTTCGGGAATATTTCCCTTTGGTATTTCTTATAAAGGAACCTATCCCCATTCTCATTTTGCTGCTCGGCGCAATATCAATCGGACTTTATTTCATTCTCCGAAATAATCTGGCCGATTTTCCCAAACACATCTGGAAAAATATCAAAAATTATCTGGACAACCATATCACCGAAACGGCCATGCTTCTCTTCATCGCTCTTTATGCCTATGTCAGCATAACCGGAAATCTCAACATCGGCTTTCGCCATCTTTTCCCGATTCTGCCGTTTATGTACATTCTGATTTCCAAAGAAATCATTGCTCTCGGAAAAAGACTGCGAGAACGAACGGGGAGAATTTATGGAGGCGTTGTTGCTGTCCTTTTGCTCTGGCTCGTCGCTGAAACCGCCTTTGCTTATCCGAACTATCTTGCCTATTTCAACGAAACCATCGGCGGATCAAAAAACGGCTACAAATACGTAACTGATTCCAATGTCGACTGGGGACAGGATCTGAAGCGCCTCGCTAAATGGGTCGATGAAAACCACGTTGACAAAATTCGGGTTGATTATTTCGGCGGCGGCGATGTCGGTCATTACCTCGGCGGAAAAGCAACTATCTGGCACTCCAGTTCAGGACAGGAGCCCGGCTGGTACGCCATCTCGGCGACATTTTTGCAAAACTCGCTCTACTACAAAATCACGGAAGGGAAGCCAGACTATCAGTGGCTACGGGAAAGAACGCCGTACGCGCAAGTTGGGCATTCGATATTGATATACAAGATAAACTAAAAGCTTAAAGCGAAAAACGAAAAGTTTTGGAACTCGCTTCGCTCGTGACTATTCTTAATTATAAAAAAGCTGTCGCGAAGCGACACCTTAGTTTTTCACTCTTAGTTTTGAGTTTTTAGCTTATAATATACCTTATTCTTCACTCTCAAATCCAAATAATCCAAATTTTTTCTTTTGTCTCCGCCCAATTCCTTCTCGAAAATTGTCTCGAGGATTTTTTTTGCGTCTTCCGGAGAAATAACACTTGAAAGCTTCAATATCCAGCCTTCGCCTTCCTTGATTTTCACAATAACTTCCTGCGAGCTAACAGCCGGGGTGTGATAATTTCCCTCGGTTTGAAGCCCCAAATCATCGACAAGAATCACGTCAATTCGCTTGAGATACTGGATGAATTCCGGATTAATCACGGATTTCCTGATTTCAATCGGCCGCGCATTGTCATCAACGACAATGAGAAAACGGTCTTTATTTAACTCTTCGTCAGTTGCATTCGCCCCGGCATAGACAAATCCGTCTTTGTCTGCCAGATAGCAGACCCCCCCGCTGCACCAGACAAGCTCCGGCTGTCTCTCTTTTACTTTTATAAGAATGGCTCTGGGAAATTTCTTCTCGATTGAAGAAATTTCAAGCCGGTTGAAATCATTTTTCAGTTTCTGGTTTATCCGGTTTTTGCTTGCCAGAAAAAAATTGCGCTTCGAGAGATAATCAAAATATTTTCCGCTCATCACCTCGTTGACTTTTGCAATAATCTCCTCTGACGGAATATCTTTGTTGCCTTCAACAGCCACCGACTCGATTTCAAGAAAAGGGGAAAAAAGAAGCATATAGCCGCAAACTCCCAAAAATCCCAAAAACAAAACCCAAAAAAGAAAGCGGCTGAACTTGCCTCTTTTTTCTCGACTGTTTCTTCTTGGCACACCGGAATAGACTTTTGGGTTTCTTCTTTTCCAGCTTTTTTCTTTTTCTTTTTTGCGGAAAAAAGACATATCTTATATAAAATAAAATATACCAGATACTATATACTAACTATAAGATATTTTTCACCACTTTTGCCGCCATCCAGGCATATATGTTAGTCCGGCCATATTTTTTGATTCTTATGGATTCTTTTTTCCCTTGAAAAACGAAGTTGAATATCTGGCCTTGGGCATCTGTCTTGAGGTCTTCGGCCCGGGCATCTGCATCCTCGGCGAAGCCATAAGTGACAATTTTTGCTTTTGAAAAACCAGCGAGACTTTTCACTCTTTCGTCGTCGCTATTGAGCAGCAGATATCCTTTTGCTGGAAGTTCTTTTGCCAGAAACTTCATTTCCTCGAAAATTTTCTCGAGGCTCGAATTTGAATAGGTATAGCTTCCTTCAATATTCGTGACAATCGCCATTTCCGGATGAACCATTTCGAGAAGATATTCCATGTCGCCTTTTTCTTCTACGCCAAGTTCGAGAACCAATTTTTTGGGAAATTTTCGCAAGAATAGGGCTCTCATTTTGGCTTGGACAAGTATTTTCAGCCATCGCAGCATTGATGATTCTCCCGAATCAAGATAAAGAATTGCAAGAGGCAGTCCGATTTCCGTGTTATAGGATTTGGGATTTCCCCGAACCTCTTTTTCGCCATATTTTTCCCGCAGAAATTTGAGGATATAATCCTTAGTCGTGGTTTTGTTCGTGCTTCCCGCCACGGCGACAATGAACGGCCTGTGGCGCCAAAGAGTGATCTTCGTGAAGAGCTTGAGGTGGAATTGGACGATTTTTTTGAGTATTTTTTTCATGGCATTTTTCTCTAACATCGAATGTTAGGATTCAAATTCTAAAAAATTTTTCCATCCTCTCAAACGCCTCATTAATATCCTCCTCGCTACGCCCAAAACACATCCGAATGTGGTTTTCTCCGCTGGGGCCGAAGGCCGCGCCGGGAACAACAGCCACCTTCGCCTTCTCTAACAATTCTAGGGCAAACTGCCAACTTCCGCCATTTTTTGCGACTCTTCGCAAAATTTCGTCTTTTATTCGAGGGAATACAAAATAAGCGCTGTCCGGTTTCTGATATTCAAACACATTCTCTAATTTATCCAGTCTTTTACAAATCAAATTCCTTCTTTTTTGGAAATAATCTTTGAATTTTTTGACGTCTTCCTGCGCCATCTCAAGCGCCGCTTGAGCCGCGAACTGGGAAACCACCGGCGCACAAGTAACCAGTGTGTCGTGGACGGCAAGAATTTTTTTCGCCAAATCTTGATGTGTCGCCAAAAATGCGATCCGCCAGCCGGTCATAGCGTAGGCTTTCGAGAAAGAGAAGATGTAAATCAGCCGATCGCGAATGCCGCGAAGTTCGGCCAGTGAATATAATCTTTCATTGGAATCGTTCACCCTGTTAAATTGCGCCGAAGGCGCACCTGCTTCGCAGGATTTAACAGGGTAAATAAAGTCCTTGTAAACCTCGTCGCTCAAAATATATAAATTATGCTTGATGGCCAGTTGCGCCAGCGCGTGTAACTGGTTGCGGGTGAAAATCGTTCCCGTTGGATTATTTGGATTGCAAAAAAGAAAAGCTTTCGTCCGCGGTGTGATGAGTTTTTCAAATTTTTCAATATCCAGCGCCCAATGTTTTTCTTCAGCAAGCGGAACAAAAACGGGAACTCCGCGAGCCACTTTGATCGCCGGCTGATATGATGTGTAAGTCGGGTCGGGAATCAAAACTTCGTCTCCCGGCTCGAGAATTGCCAGAAGTGTCGCCGTGATAGCCTCAATGGAACCGGCCGTCGCGATAATTTCCGTCTCAAAATCGTAGAATTTGTTTTCTTTTTCAAGGTATTGGGCAATTGTTTCCCGAAATTCCAAAGTCCCCGGCGCGAGCGAATATTTGGCCACTTTTCCCTTTTCGATCGCATCAATCGCCGCCCTTTTCACGGCTTCCGGTGTATCAAAAGACGGCACGCCTTGAGCAAGCGAAACAACTCCGGGAATGCGCGACGCCCGGAGCTCCATTTCTTTTATGGGGGAAAGATTAATCTTGTTTTTGTCGGAAAATTGCATAAATATTCCAATTCCGCCGCAAATATGCTACTGTTTGCTCACAGGAAAATAATATAATAAATCCCTGCGATACACAAATTTCCGCGGATTATCCAAAATCAATCCGCCCAAAAACGAGTTATATGAAATACATGTTTTCCTTTACATTTAAAAATGTTGCTTTTTAATAAGGAAACGAATTTAATTTTTTCTTTTAATTTTAGAGAGGAGTATAAGGCGTTTTTACCTGCTCCTATCGTCGCAGTCAAAAACGATTTTTAATTTTTATTAGAATTTGATAAACTAAATTAAAAAATATGGCAAATAATGAAATCCAAAAAATTGAAAAAGAGTTAAATTTTGTGAAGAATAATTATTTAAAACTTCTAACAATATTGCCTAGTTTTAATATTACCGATAAAAAAATTTTGCCATATGGTTTAAGAGCCCATACTAGATCTGTAAGTTAGTTAGTTGAACAAGTTATTACTCAACAAACAAAATATAATGCTAAAAAACTCGGTTTAGATAAAGTTGATTTTGATTTTCCAGATACATCGCTTCACGATTGCGAAATAGTAGTTAATAACAAGAGTTACTTTATAAATGTAAAAATTCATAATATAGAAGGTAAAGAAAATAAAAACGATATATCCGCGGTAGAAAAACTTTATTTTCAATACAGCGTCAATAAAGACTATAATTTAATTTATGCTTGTTTTGGTATTAAGTTTGAAAATATAAAAATAACTTTTGATAAGAATTATTTAGAAATTTTTTCGCCTCAATTTTTACCTATTTATGTTAATCCGAGAAACGACAAAATACAGGCTACTTATCGACATGATAAAATACACCGAACAAGAGAAGAATTTTCAAAAATGCTCAAGGAAAAATCAAAAAGCATTATTTTGAAATAAAATAGCACTATGAATAAAATTTTTAATGAAGATGTTTTATTGGGGATAGATAAAATAAAAAATAATTCTGTTGATTTAATATTGACAGATCCGCCTTATTGTCTTGGGAAAGATTATGGTAATGATTCAGACAGGAAATCATCAGATGAATATTTAGAATGGACATACAAATGGATCGATGCGGTATTGCCAAAGCTAAAAAATTCGGGAAGTTTGTATATTTTTTTAAGCTGGCAATATTCACCGGAAATTTTTGTTTATCTCAAAAAGAAATTAAAAATGATTAATGAGATTATTTGGGACCGACGGGTTCCTAGCATGGGTGGTTCAACAAGAAAATTTTCTTCTGTTCATGATAATATAGGTTTCTTTGCAAAAAATGATTATTATTATTTTGATATAGACAGCGTGAGAATTCTTTACGATGAAGAAACTAAGAAAGCAAGGACGAGATCAATCTTTGTTGGTAAAAAATGGCTGGAAATTGGATATAACCCTAAAGATTTATGGAGTAATTCGAGAATTCACGCCCAAGATCCAGAGAGAGAAAATCACCCCACTCAAAAACCGTTAGAAATAATTGAACGAATGGTAAAGGCCAGTTGTCCAAAAAATGGTGTAGTTTTTGATCCATTTATGGGGACAGGGACAACCGCCATTGCCTGTTTGGCAAACGATAGACAATATGTAGGATTCGAAATAAACAAAGATTATTACAAAATTATAATAAATAGGATTAAAAAATATAATAGTCGCCCCACTTTATTCCAACAACAAAATAATTTGGCTCGGGGTATTCACCCCCAGCCCCTCTGCCCCTCGCAAAAACAGAAAAAAATAAATTCTTATTCCTATTAAAAAAGCAATTTATTACATAAATTAAAGGAAAACATGTACATCATATAACAGCGTGTATGCGGCTACGGCTTCCCTAACGGTAAGCCTTCGCCCATATTGCTCCTTTCGGTCGCAACATCGCATACACGCGGACGTTATGCGAAGTCGCGGAGCGACGAGCAGACTGGCGGGAATCGCCGGGCATTATATAACACTTGTGAGATGATGAAATGATAACCATATTCAAAAGCATACAAAACAATTTGAAAGAAATCAGCAAGTTCGAGAATGATTGCTGGATAAATGTCTCAAACCCTACTAACGAAGAATTGGAGAAATTATCTCAGAAATTAAAAATTCCTTTGGATTTCTTAACAGATCCATTGGATGTTGATGAAAGAGCAAGAATTGATGCAGAGAATGGGTGTATCCTGATTGTATTAAGAGTATCGCGATTTGATGAGAAAGAGGTTGATATTCCATTTACTACTCTGCCGGTGGGCATAATAATTACCAAAGAGATAGCTATTACTATCTGTTCTAAAGACGTTCGTGTCATTTTGGATTTCATTAATGGCAAAGTAAGAAACTTTTCCACTGAAAACAAAAGCCGTTTCCTTTTACAGATATCTCACAGAACAGCTTTGTTATATCTGAAGGATTTAAGAGAGATTAATAATAGAACAACTATGGTCGAGAAAGAATTACATAAGGCAATGAAGAATGAGGAGCTGATAAAACTATTAAACATTGAGAAAAGTTTGGTTTTTTTTACAACATCTTTGAGGTCTAATGAACTCATGATGGAAAGACTTCAAAAAACGGAAATTATAAAAATGAATCCTGATGACGAAGATTTAATGGAAGACGTAATTACAGAGAGTAAACAAGCTATTGAAATGAGTAATGTTTACAGCAATATCCTCAGTGGAATGATGGATGCATTCGCATCCGTTATCTCGAATAACTTAAATGTCGTTGTGAAATTCCTGGCGGCAGTTACAATAATTTTGATGATTCCAACATTGATAGCAAGCCTATATGGTATGAATGTAAAGCTACCATTTCAAGATTCCTCCCATGCTTTTCTTATAACTCTTAGTATTTCATTTACTCTGTCGGCAATAGGTGTATTGATATTTATAAAAAGAAAATGGTTCTGAATATGTTTTCCGTCTAACCGCCCAACAAACAAATCCCGGAGTTAAAAACTCCGGGATTTTTAATTTTAATTTTAACATTCTAAATCGCCAGCTCTAATTCTTTACTTCTCTATTTTTTCCAAATTCCCGGGCATCCATTTCCGCAAAACTTCCGGAATCACAACCGAGCCGTCCGCCTGCTGATAGTTTTCGATTATTGCGATTATTGTTCTTCCAATTGCAAAAGCTGTGGCATCGTTCATGTGAACATATTCCAGTTTGCCGTTTTTCTTTCGTACTTTTGTATTTAATCTCCGTGATTGATAATCGTTCATTAAATCCGATGTATGGGTTTCCCTATATCTATTCTGGCCGGGTAGCCAGGTTTCAATATCAATTTGTCGATAATCCGGCCCGCCCAAATCTCCCGTGCAAATTGCAACGACTTGATAAGACAATCTTAGTGACTGCATAAGATATTCTTGAATCGCAACTATAAAATTTTGTTCTTCGATTGAATTTTCAGGTAAACAAAATGATTCCATTTCAAGTTTATCAAACTGGTGAACTCGTAAAATACCCTTCGTGTCTTTTCCGTATGATCCGGCTTCCCTTCGAAACGCTGTGGAAAAGCCGATAAATCTCATTGGCAAATCCTCTTCTTTTATAATTTCATCCATATACATCGCACCCAAAGTATGTTCGGCACTTCCAATCAGATATAAATCATCAGCGGGAGCATAATAGCGTTCCTCTCTTGGCTCGAGCCTTGCCATTCTTTCCATGGGTCCAGGTTTGATAAGTACCGGCGGGACAACTGGAATAAATGATTTAGCGCTGACATCAAGCCCTACTTCCTTGATAACTCCCTTAAGAGTATCTTCGTTGGTCAAAATTGAAAAAGCATGCTGGATTAAGGCAAATTCAAGTAAAGCGGCTTCGTTTTTCAAAAAATTAAACCGGCTACCGCTTACCTTTGCCGCTCTCGGAATATCAATAATATCCAGCTCTTCCCCCAACTGTCCGTGCTCTTTTGGCTGAAAATCAAACTTTGGAATTTCTCCCCATTTTCGAATAACTTTATTTCCAGATTCGTCCTTTCCAATGGGAGTATCATCAGAAATAACATTAGGAACTTTCCAAAGAATAGTTTTCCATTCCTTTTCAACTTTCTCTAGTTCCGGCTTCAGTTTTTCCAAATTTTCTTTTAATTCTTTCCCCTTTTCAATCAAATCCTTTTTGTCCTTCACTTTTTTCATTTCTTCGTTCAACTCATTCCGCTTTTCCTTGATTTCCCCAATTTCCCCGATCAGTTTTCTTCTTTTTTCGTCCAATTCCAAAAGCCGGTCAATATCGCATTTGATATTGCGCAATTCGCAATTCTTTTTCACCGCTTCCTTGTTTTCGCGGATGTACTTTATATCTAACATAACCTTGGCGAGTGAAAAATTGGAGTTTAGAGAGTATCGCGTTCTGGCCTGCTCCGCAGGCCAGGTTAGCCTACTCGAAAAACTCTAATTTTTCGCGAGAGATTCTTTGAGAAAGCGAATTTTTCGCGAGATAGATCCCTCGACTACGCTCGGGATGACCCTGCCCTTCGCGAAGAGCTGAGTCATTTTTCTTTCATCGGCGGGAAAATTACCGTCTCGCGCACGGATTTATTCATCAAAAACGCGAATAATCTTTCGCTGAATCCGAATCCAAAGGCTGGCGGCATTCCGTATTCGAGTGCTTCGACAAAATCTTCGTCGAGCATCTGGGCTTCCTTGTCGCCGGCTTCGCGAAGCTTCATCTGCTCCTCGAAACGCGCTCTCTGATCAATCGGGTCGTTTAGTTCCGCAAATCCGTTTCCCAGTTCCATTCCGCCGGCCATTACTTGAAGGCGTAAAACTTTCCGCGGATTTTTTGGATCTTTTTTAGCCAGCGGCGAAACTTCGACCGGATGGCCGACCAGAAAACAAGGCTGAACCATCTTCGGCCGCACAACTTTTTTGAAAATGAGATCAATCATCCTGCCTTTTCCGTATTCCGGCTTGTATTCGATTTTGAGTTCGTCCGCTTTCTTTCTCAAATCATCAACTGAAATATTTCTATTTAAATCCAACCCCGCCTCTTGTTTGAATAGCTTGAAATAATCTTCGGTTTCCCACTTGCCGCCCCAGTTGATTTGACTTCCCTCGTGCTCCGTTTCCATTTTCCCCGCAACTTTTTTCACAACTTCCTGATATATCTTCTTCGTTAATCGCATTCCCTCTTTGAGGCTTGTATAAGCGCAGTAAAGTTCCACCATATCATATTCCTGCAGATGCTCCCTGTCAATCCCCTCGTTGCGAAAAACGCGCCCGATTTCAAAAACCTTTTCGTATCCGCCGACCAGCAATTTTTTGAGCGGCAGTTCGAGGGATATTCTCATATAATAGTCTCTCGAAAGAGCGTTGTGGCGCGTGACAAACGGCTCCGCTTCCGCGCCGCCTGGAATATTTTCAAGAACCGGCGTCTGGACTTCCAAAAATCCTTTTTTGGCGAGAAAACTGCGTACTGTCTGCCAGAAAAGATTTTTCTGGCGGAACAGCTCGCGCGTTTCAGGATTGAACGCGAGATCGAGATATCTCCGACGCAGAAGTTCTTCCATGTCTTTGAGGCCGAAATATTCCGTTGGAAGCGGCAAAAGACTCTTGCTTAAAATTTTCCAATCGCGGGCCTCAAGAGTCTTTTCGCCCGTTTTCGTGAGAAACAATTTTCCTTTCACTTCAGTAAAATCACCCAGTTCGATATTTTCCACAAATAAATCATATTCCCGATCTTTCAGATTCTCCTTTTTTAAAAAAACCTGGATCTTGCCGGATTCATCCTCGATATGACAAAAAGCCAACCCGCCCATTGACCGGAGCGAACGAACTCGGCCGACAAGAGAAATTTCTTTTCCCTGCAGTTCATCGAATTTCTCCAGCGCTTCCCAATTAGTCATTGAGCGCTCGGTTTTTTCAGGAAAAGGATCAAAGCCGGCATTTCGCAGGTTTTCGAGTTTTTTCAGTTTTATTTGTTTGATTTTGTCGAGCATAAACGAAAATTTTCAATTATCAATTTACAATTTTCAATCAATGATCAATTCTTCAATTTTCAATGTTTGGAAATTTAGTACATTGAAAATTTATTGAAAATTGAGCCTTGAAAATTGAGCCTTGAAAATTGAAAATTGCCAGTAGTAACATTATATCTTTTCCCCATAAAAAAACAAGATTGAAATGTTCGATCTTGTTTGCCAAGACTATTTCACTTCCAAAATCCTATATTCTTTCTCCCCGCTTGGTGTCTGAACCATCGCTTTTTCTCCCGCCTTTTTGCCCAAAAGAGCCTTCCCAATAGGAGATTCGTTGGACACTCTCCCATTCAGAGGATCGGCTTCATTTGAGCCAACAATGTCAAAAGCCTGTTCTTCGCCGTTGAACTTCACCGCCACTCTGGACCCCATTTGAACAACTTTGCTCTTTTTGTCGAAGCTGGAAACCTGCGAAGTGCGAATGATATTTTCCAGCTCCATAATCCGCCTCTCGTTGTCGGCTTGCTGTCTTTTGGCTTCCGTGTATTCGGCGTTCTCGGAAAGATCTCCCTGCTCTTTGGCTTCCTTGATAATTTCTGCGATTTTTTGCCTCATTTCTCTTTTTCGCATCTCGAGCTCTTCTTCCAGTTTCTTGTGACCTTCGGGAGTAAGAAACGTAGTCATAAATTTGACTTAATTTAAAAGCGCTCTCCAATGAGCACTAAATATTCTATTCAATTGAACAGCTTCAATTATATACAATGGCAAAAAGCTGTCAACTACCGGGCAAAATACCACTGGTAAACATCTTTCGTCACCGGAACTGCCGTTGAATGTCCTTCCCCTCCTCCTTCAACCAAAATCGCCATGGCAATTTCTGGATTGTTATACGGCGCGAAAGAAATAAACCAGCCGTGAGTTTTTCCTTCCTCCCCGAACTGGGCCGTTCCCGTCTTTCCGGCGACTGCTGTCCCGAGATCATTGAGCTGCTGGGCCGACCCGGAAGTTACCGCTTGCCGCATTCCCTCTTTCACGATTTCGATATTGGCGGGACTAATAAAATTCCGGGCGAGGATTTTCGGCTCGATTTTTTCTTCACTTCCATTTGAATCTTCTATTGATTTGACCAAATGCGGCTTCCAGACCGTTCCGCCGTTGGCGACAGCCGCCGTATAATTGGCCAGCTGCAAAGGCGTTGCTGTCACAAAGCCCTGACCGATCGCCGAGTGATAATCATCACCAACATACCAGCGTTCCCCAAATTTCTCCTGCTTCCAGATCCGGTTCGGGAAAAGCCCCGACGCCTCGCCCGGAATATCGATTCCAAGTTTCCGGCCCAAGCCGAATTTTTTGGCGTATTCTTGGATTCTGTCGATCCCAAGTCCTTCGACGCTGCCCCAACCACCCCCGAGGGCGTAGAAAAAGATGTCAACGCTCTCGGCAATCGCTTTTCTTATGTCGGTGATACCATGGGTTTTCCAGTCGGGAAAACGATAGATTCCAATATTGATTGCCGCCGGACAGTTAAGCGTCGTACTCTCGTTAACGGTTCCTTCCTCGAGCGCCGCCGCCGCCACAAGAGGCTTGATAGTCGAACCGGGGGGATATTCCCCCGATACTGCCCGATTAAACATCGGCTTGCTTTCGTCGCTGATAAGGTTTTTATAATCATCTGCCGATATCCCCCTTGCAAATAAATTGTTGTCATAGCTTGGAATATCCACCAGTGCCAAAACTTCCCCATTTTTTGGATTAATGGCCACCGCCGCGGCCGTTTTTGTTTTTGTCGCCTCCGTCATCGCCTTGAGGCTCTCATAAATCTTTTTCTGAAGATCGGCGTCAATGCCGAGCCGCAAATCCGCCCCGTTCTCCGGCAAATCAATGCCCAAATCTTTCTTGATGTTCCCCGAAGAGTCAACTTCCACCTTCTGCTTCCCGTTTTTCCCGCGAAGATATTTTTCATAGCTCGCTTCAAGACCGGTTTTTCCGATATAGTCAGTCATAAGACGCTCTGGATTTTTTTTCAGTTCTTCGCTCGTAATTTTTCCGCAGTAGCCCATCACCGGAGAAAAATACTCGCCCCACTTATAATCCCTCACCGCCGCTTTATCCAGTTGAAAACCGGCAAGACGCGCTTTTTTTTCGGAAAAAACAAGAGCCTCCTCCTGACCGACATTTTCTTTCACAAGAACCGGATTCAGCGAATCGAATTCCTGGGACTCGATGAGCGACTTCAGGTTTTGATCATTCATATTGAGTATTTCCGCAACTTCTTTCTCTTCTCTTTCTCTTTCTCTGAAATCTCTTGGCAAATCAGCCGGGATCGCAACAACATCGAAGCTGGGAGTATTGCTTACAAGCTCCCTGCCATTCCTGTCGTATATAATTCCCCGCGGCGCTTCTATTGAAATAGATCTCACCCGGTTCTCTTTCGCCATTTGGGAATAATAGTCATTTCTCGCCACCTGGAGATAAAAAACTTTCAAGGCCAGGATAATCATACCCCCCAGTATCAAATAGCGAAAAAAAAGGAGACCCTTTTCCGGAATCGGCTTTCGAAGCGCTGAAATCTCCCCGCCGCCTTCTTGCATTGAAGACACTTCGTCTATTTCCATGCTCTTAGCCTGACGTCTTTTGTTGAAATATTTTTGGAAAATCATTTGCTTCCAATTTTCTGATAATGAAATAAATGACAAAACCGCCCAAAATTGTATAAGCGCTTTTCAGAAAATAATCAAAATTAATTTCAACCGGGAAAGAAATGAGCTGGTTATTCTTTAAAAAATATCTTTCAATATTCAACAATCCGACACTCGCCCAATCAAAAATAAAAAGAGAAAGGGCAAAGATGACAGCCAGGGATAAATAAAACAATAAGTGTCTGGATTTGATATTGGACACGGCATTCAGTCTGTCAATCCCGAGAGCAATCAAAATAAGAAGCAGCGAGGTTGACCCCAGGGGCCAGCTGGCACCGATATCGAGCAAAAAACCGCTGAAAATTATCCAACCCAAATATTTTTCAAATCCCTGATAAACAACAAGTGAGACTGCCAGCACCAGAATAAGATTGGGTGTCCGCGCCGGACTCACAAAAGAACCCAAAACGGAGAGCTGGATGAGAATCAGTACAAGGCAGAAAATGAAAAGATTGAAACTTCTCATGGATTTCCAAATTTTTTTACCACAAACACTACTCGCAGATCCAAAAAATCAACCGGATTCAAGATCGTCGCTTGCTGAAACAATTTGTCCTGCGACTGATCTATTTTCCCGATTTTTCCTATTAGCAAGCCTCTCGGCAGCTCTTTTCCTAAGCCGGACGTAATCACTTCATCCCCCTCTTTTATGACATCGGTTTGGGAAATCATGTCAACCATAAGACTCAATCCGAAAGTTCCTTTTGCTATTCCTTTTGCACCGGAATCAATTACTTCCGCGTTCACAGCGCTGCCCTGGTCGGTAATCAAAGAAATTCTGGAAGTATCCGAAAACACTTCAGACACTTTCCCGACCAGAATTCCGCCGGAAACGATAACCGGCATATTCTCACTGATGCCGCTGTTTTTTCCTTTATCAATTAAAAAACGATTTCCCCGGCTTCCGGGATCTTGGGCAATGATGAAGCTGGCCTCAAGGTCATATTTTTCTCTGGGCGCCAGCTTCATTTCTCCGCGAAGAATCTCATTTTCTTTTTCAGTGTCCTTGAGTCGCGCGTTTTCCGCCAAAAGTCCCTGATTTTCTCTAGTTAATTCTTCGTTTTCCCTCTTCAAATCTCCAATTGAGCCTAAAAAATCAAAAAATCCCGCTGCGCCTCCCGAAAAAATCCGAAAAGTTTTCATAAAGGGGCTGGCGATGGTCAGCATAAATCCCTTTGCCGGATTATCTGCCCCGCGGGAAGAGACGAGGATTACGATAATTAGCAGAATTATAGCAAAAATGAATTTCCAAGTTTTTTTTGAAAGAGAAAACTTCATAATAATTTTAATTTTTTTGCAGCTTTATTCTAGAAACTAACTTTATCATATTGTGTTTCTGCCAGCACATCCTTGAGTTCCTCAAGATGCTCCAAAATTATTCCCGTTCCGCGGGCAACCGCCGTCAAAGGATCGTCTGCTACCCGCACCGGCATATCAGACTGTTCGGAAATGAGTTTATCAATGCCCCTGATCAAGCTTCCGCCGCCGACCAGAATAATTCCTCTTTGCATTATATCAGAAAGAAGCTCCGGAGGAGTTTCTTCAATAGTTGATTTGATGTTATTGACGATTATTTTGATTGAACGAAAAATGGCTTCGCGAATTTGAGCGTCGTTGACCACCACTTCTTTGGGAAGTCCGGTCACAAGATCTCTTCCGCGCATTGGCATTTCAAGTGTTTCATTTAGTTCATACGCACTGCCAATGGCAATTTTTATGTCTTCAGCTGTTTTTTCACCAAGGAGCAGGTTGAATTCGTCGCGGGCGTAGCGAATGATATCCTCGTTCATCTCGTCTCCGGCAATGCGAAGGCTGCGGCAAACAACCACGCCTCCAAGGGATATCACGGCGACTTCAGTGGTTCCGCCACCGATATCCACAATCATATTTCCCGAGGCCTCCTGCACCGGAAGCCGCGCTCCGATCGCCGCCGCCATCGGCTCATCAACAAGATAGGCACGCCGCGCCCCGGCATTCACTGCCGCATCCACTACCGCCCGTTTTTCCACCTCCGTAACGCCAGAAGGAATCCCGATCACTACTTGCGGACGAGGAAGAAGAACAAAACTTTCTTTGTGGACTTTTTCGATGAAGTAGCGAAGCATCTGCTCCGTCACTTCAAAATCACTCACTACGCCGTCAACCAGCGGCCGCGTAGCGACGATATGGGATGGGGTTTTCCCGACCATTTTTTTGGCTTCCGCGCCAATGGCCAGAATCTGCCCAGTTTTCTGATTGATTGCCACTACCGATGGCTCGTTGATGACAATCCCCCGCCCCTCGACATAGATAAGAATGTTGGCCGTCCCCAAATCAATCCCAATATCTTTTGAAAATTTCCCGAAGATTTTAGAAAGCATAATAAATCTAAAAACGAAGAGCTAAAAAGTAAAAACAACAGTTAAAAGCTTAAAACTGGACACCCAAAAAAGCTTTAAGCTTTTAGTTGTTGTTTTTAGATTTTCGTTTTTAGTTTTTAGTTTTATTTAGCTGTCTTATTCTACAAAACAAAAAGGGACGTGTCAAAAGCACGCCTATTATCCTATAAAATTCGCTAATAAACTAATAAAAATGGTTAAAATAGATTTCTTACTTTGTCTATTAAATCAAATTTCACGAAATCCCGGAAGGTGACAAAAATCATAAGCGTTATTAAAAGAGCAAATCCCAAATTATGCGCCCGTTGTTCAAATTTTTGGCTGACAGGCGATCCCTTGAGCTTTTCAATCAGTATAAAGAGAATCCGTCCGCCGTCAAGCGCTGGAATAGGAAGAATGTTGATGATGGCGAGATTGACAGACAGCATCGCCGTGAAGCGGACAAGATAATCAAACCCCAGCTGGGCCACCTGCCCGGTGAGAACAGCGATTCCCACCGGACCGGAAACATCTAGCCCCACCGGCTGGCCGGTAATCAGCCGCCAAATCATTCCGAAGAGAAAAAATATGAATGTAATTGTAATGCTGAAAGTATATTCAATTCCTTTCCAGACCGCTTCGTACCATGGATAGCTCACTTCGACCGTTTTTGCCAACGCGATTCCCAGCGGCCCTTCCCCTTCGGGAAAATCAGTCCGCGGAATCCCCGTGAGTTTCAATTCTTTTTTCCCTCTTTTTATATCCAATTTAATTTCTTTCCCCTGATTTTCCTTCATATAATTCTGCACTTCTTCAACCGAAGAAAATTTCGTCAAATTTCCATCACCACCGACCACTCCCGAAATCTCGTCTCCCATTTGGAGATTCATCGCTTCCGCCGGCGTATTTTTCCCAACATCCACAATTTGTATTTTCTCATTTCTCGCGCTCCCGCCTCTCACTTCTTCAGCAATCTGCGGAACGCCTTTGTAAAATCCGACCGAAAACAAAACAGCCGCCAGCAAGAAATTCATCGCGACTCCCGCCGCGAGAATTCTTGCCCGCGCAAACGGCGATTTTGAAGCAAAACTTTTCGGATTTTCTTTTTCCTCCCCGTCTTCTCCCGTTATTTTCACGAATCCGCCCAGCGGGATCCAATTAACTGAATAAATCGTTCCTTTCCGCTTAACTCCAAAAATTCTTGGCGGGAAACCAAAGCCGAATTCCTCAACCGCCACTCCGTTTCTCCGCGCAATCAAAAAATGCCCGAATTCGTGGACAAAAACAAGAAGTCCAAGGATTAGGATAAAAATTATTACTGTAATCATAATAAGCTTCAGCGAAAAATTGAGATTCAGAAAATATCGCGTCCTGCCCCGACTTTGCGTCGGGGCAGGTTAGCCTATTTGAAGAATCTCAATTTTTCGCTGAATTAAATCTTTATATTTCCATAATCTCCTTCTCTTTCCTCTTCCTCACTTCCTCAATCTTCCCATTATACTCATCCACCAATTTCTGCAATTGATCTTTCCCTTTGAATTTATCGTCTTCGCCCAACTTTCCGCTTTTCACCAAATCCTGAATTTCATCCCACGTTTCTTCCCGCGCCTGCCTAATTGATACGCGCGCAACTTCGGCATACTTTCCCAGAACTCTTACCAAATCCGCTCTGCGCTCCTCGTTCAGTTGCGGAATGGCAATCCGAATAACTTGTCCGTCATTGGTCGGATTGAGCCCCAATCCCGCTTCATTAATCGCTTTCTCAATATCAACTAAATTGTCCTTGCTCCAGGGCGCAATGACAATTAAGCGCGGTTCAGGAATAGTGATGCTGGCTACCTGCTTCAAGGGACTTTTTGCGCCATAGTAATCCACTTGCAAATTTTCCACCATCGCCGGATTGGCTCTCCCTGTCCGTAGTTTCCCGATTTCCTCCTTGAGCCGCTCAATCGCTTTTTCCATTTCCGGTTTTATCTTGGAAATAATTTGCTCTAGCATTTTTTCAAAAAATAATAATGAATCAGCGTTTGTTTAACCCGACATAAATCACTTCCGGATTCTGCGGATCATACTCAACAATCTCAAGAGTCCGGTTGCTATTTGATTGAATGGGAAACCAATTCACTCCCCCATCGTTTGATTTGTAAAAAGTCTGGGCAGCCGTGCAGACTAGTTCGTCAGAATTTGCCGGATTTACATCAATTGACCTTATATTATACTCCTCGGCCCTATTGAGAGTTTTTATTATTTCCCAGTTGTCGCCTTTATCCTTACTGCGCAGCAGCCCGTCAGATGTTCCAACATAAACCCAACCAGCTCTTGCGGGATCTGTTTTGATTGATACTGGATTTTGCAAGCCCTCTCCCGTTTCATAAAAATCGGCCAATTTTGCTTTTTGCTTCAGTTCTTCGAAGTTCGCTCCTCCATCCGCGGTGCGCAGAACACCGCTCTGAAATATCACAAAATAAATCGTGTTTGTGTCAAAATTATCATAAGCAATTCTATAAACCGCTTTTTTTTCTCTGGTCCAAAAGACGCTTCTCCAGGTTTCCCCGCCATCTCCAGAAGAAAGAATTTGTCCCTGATCCGTTCCGGCAAAAATGTTTTGAGAATTTTGCGGATTGAGCGCAAGACTCAATACCAGCGACCCGTCAGCCGGTTCCGTATAAATTTCCTTCCAGGCTTCTCCTGCATCAGTTGATTTTATTATCTTCCCCCTGCCTTCCAGGACAGTAGCCGCGTAAACAATTTTGGGATCGAATTGGTCCAAGACCACCGAGTATACCTTGATTGGAGTAGATTCAGACACCTTGAGTTGTCTCCATAATTCCCCGCCGTCCCCGGACTTGAAAATTCCGTTTGCTTTGGTCCCAAGGTACACTTCGCGGCCGTTTTGGGAATTAATAGCCAAGCTCAAAACGTCAACTGCGTCAATTGTTTTGTTATTTTCGGCCTGATTCTTGGAAGAAAATGTTTTTCCTCCATCATTGGAACGATAAATCCCCCCATCATTTCCGGAACCCAGCGAGCAGGCGGAGAGAAAGAGAATAGAGACCGTTAGAGATAATGTTTTTATTTTTCTCATAATGCTATTATAACACTAATTTTAACACTGTCATCCCGAGCGGAGACTCGATGAATAATCGAGACGCAGCCGAGGGATCTACGTTCATAATCTAATGGCCAGCCACTACGTCCGCACGCAGATTCCTCCACTCCTCCGACTTGCGTCGGAGTTCGGTCGGAATGACAGATGAAAGATTACTCCATCCCTAACACCAGTCCTTCCCCTATCGCTCTCGGACTGGCATTCGTACGTTCCAGCTGATTGATTGCTTCTCTCGTTTTTTTAATGATTTCAATGACTTTCTCTGTCTTTCTTTGATCTCTCCCGCTAACCAGCTTTCTTAAGCTTTCCGCCGCTATCATTTCCCAATCACCCAAAACCGCAAGTATTTCGTTTTTGTCTTTGGAAATTTTTTCAATATAGTCAAACTTTTTAAAAATCTCTTCTTTGAAAATTTTTCGCAATATTTCCCGATTTTCTTCCCTCCATTTTGGAAGTTCTGTTTCAGTAAATCTTAAAGCCGCGCAGCGCGAAGCAATGGTTGGTAAAACTGATTCCACATCGCCCGCAAGAAGGATAAAGAAAGTGCTCGCCGTCGGCTCCTCAAGAATCTTGAGGAGCGCGTTTGAGGCTTCAGCGTTCATTCTGTGCGCTTTTTTTATAATACAAAACTTCCGTTCCAGCTCATACGGAAAAAACTTCAGCCGCTCCCGCATTTCGCGAATCTGTTCAATGATAATTTCCTTTTCGCGAATTCTTCCTTTTTTGTCTTCAATAATTTCCGGCCTAATAACAACAACGTCCGGGTGAATGTTTTCTTCGACTCTTCTCAAGAAGTCTTCATCGCTTGTTTTTCCAGCTAATTTCGAAATAAAATAAACTACCGCCTCTTCCTTCTCGGTTTCATCCAACCCGACAAACAAATATGAACTCGGCCGCTTCGGCGAATTTGCAAGCCGATCAAGATAAGCTTTCACTTTATAATTCATTTTCATAATTCTCCCGTTTTCCTAACTTCCCTGATTACCTTTTTAAAATTCTCCACAAACTTCTCTTTTGAAAACTTCTCCGCCTGTTCGCGAATTTTCTCCGGCTCATATTCTTTTTCTTTCTCCATAAACCTCCTCACTGCATCGGCCATCACTTCAATCGTTGACTCGTTGAAAAACTCCCCTGTCACGCCTTCAGTAATTGTTTCCGTCGCTCCGCCGCGCCGAAGCGCGATTACCGGCCGTCCAAAAGACATCGCTTCCACCGGCGCGATTCCAAAATCATCTTCCCCCGGAAAGACAAAGGCTCGGCACTCGGCATAATATTCTTTTATCTTTTTGTCCGGCAGCCAGCCCAAAAACTTTGTTTTCGTCCCAGCAATTGATTTCAAAAATTTTACATATCTCGGCGAACCCTCCCCAACTACAATCAGGGGTAAATTCAGCTTATTAAAGGCCTCAACTGCTATTTCGATTTTTTTATAAGGCGTGAGGCGGGAAACAATCAAAAAATAATCCTCCGCTTTACTCCTATCTCCCCTATTTCCCCGATTTTCCCAATCACCCTTCATTTCCACCGGCGGATAAATCACCGCGCTCTCCCGCCCGTAATATTTTTTTATCCGCGCCTGCGTTGTCTTTGAGTTAGCGATGAAATAATCTACCCGATCGGCCGCCACCCGATCCCAGACACGGATATAATTGAGAAGAAGGCGCGCCAAAAGTTTTCTTTTGTCTCCCAATCCTTGTTCTGTTAAATATTTTTCATTCCAATCCCAGCTGTAGCGCATCGGACTGTGGCAGTAGCAAACGTGAATCGTTTTCGGCTTCACGACGATTCCTTTCGCGAAGGCGCTGGAGGAGGAAACTACAAGATCGAAATCGCGCAAATTGAAAGTTTCCGGCACCGTCGGCATTAAAGGCAAGAGATATTTGTGTCTTTTCCGCAAAAATTTCGGGAATTTCTGCAAAAACGACGGCCGGATGTCGGCATCTTTGAATTTTCCCCGCATTTTTTGCGGGTCATAAAGCAACGTATAAATCGGCGCATCGGGAAAAATCCCGTGAATCGCCTCGAGCACCCTCTCCGCCCCGCCGTATTGGTTCAAAAAATCGTGGACGAGAGCGACTTTCGGATTTTTAAAGTTATTCGCATTCATTAGTTTTTATCGTTCGCAACAATTAGCATTTGGGCTATGCTACTCGCGCACCTCTCCCAGCTAAACCTCTTCACATTCTCCAATCCCTTTTCTATTATATCATTTTTATAACTTTCATCCGAAATCAATTTATAAACTGCTTCCGTAACCGCGTTTATGTCTTTCGGATCCACTAAAACCGCCCCAACACCGGTCACTTCGGGCATTGAGGAAATATTCGACGTTACCACCGGCGTTCCGACTCTTTGCGCCTCGAGAATCGGCAAACCAAATCCCTCATAAAAAGTCGGGAACAAAAACACATCGGCATTTTTCAACAATTCCCACTTCTCCCCATCACTCACGTACCCAGCCAAAACAATATCTTCCTTATATTTGCTATTTGCTATTTTATATTTTATATGATTTTCTCCGTACCCAAACTTCCCCGCAAGAATCAATTTGTGTGAAATATTATATTTGCTTTTCAGAATTTCAAAGGTTTTAATCATTCCACAGATATTTTTACGTTCTTCTAATCTCCCAACAAACAGAAAATAAGGTTTGAAAATTTTGTCATTGAAAATTTTTTGAAAATTGAAAATTGAAAATTGAAAATTATTTTCGCTGATTCCTTCATATATCACTTCAATTTTCTCCTCCGGCACTTTATATAGCTTCATCAGATCCTTCTTCGTATTCTTACTCACCGCAATCACTTTCCGTGCCCACTGGCAAGATTTTTTTATCGACCAACGCATATATAGCTTTTGCCAAAACGAATAAGCTTTCGGACAAAATTCGTATTCAAGTCCGTGAATTGTGACAATCGTATTTTTTGGGTGAAAAATAGGAACTGTATGCGCTGGGACAAATAATGCGTCCGGCGAACTAAACAGCATCTCGAGCGACAGCCGAACCTGCGTCCAGAAAATCGGCGCGCGCAAAAATTTCAATTCCCAATTTTCCGGAAGATCAAAATTCATATGCTCTTTTCTGTTGATTTTTGGATTCAGATACAAAATCACTTGCTCGTTTTTCAATTCATCTCGCAAGTGTTTGATAACCTGATAGGAATACTCTTCAATTCCGGTTTTGTTTTTCACGAACGCTCGTGAAGCATCGATGCCGATAAGCATAATATATTACAGCAAGCGAAAAATTAGAGTTTTTCAAGTAGGCTAACCTGTCCTGCGAAGCAGGCCAGAGCGCGATACTTTTAAAACTCTAATTTTTCGCGAGATAATTACCGGAATCCCTCGACGAGCTCGGGATGATTCCGCTACGGCGGAATCATTTACTCATCATTATCGTCCTCTTGTACATCTCTAAATTCTCAAGCGCGATGCCCGTTCCTTTGGCCACGCAAAGAAGCGGGTCATCGGCAACATAACATGGCACGCCGGTTGTCTTGGTAATCAACTGATCAATGTGTTGGAGCAGCGCTCCGCCCCCGGACAAAATCATTCCCTTGTCAATCACATCGGCTGCCAGTTCCGGCGGAGTCTCCTGAAGAACCTTCTTGATTGTGTTGATAATCTCGCGAAGCTCATCTTGGATAGCCTCGGTGATTTCATTAGCGGAGACCCGAATAGTTTTAGGAAGACCGGCAATAAGATCTCGTCCTCTTACTTCAATATATTCGTCTTTAGTCTGGGGCATGGCGCTCCCGACTGCAATCTTTATCTCTTCAGCTGTCCTTTCCCCAATCGCAAGCCCATGTTTCTTTTTGATGAAATCAGCAATGGCTTGGTCAATCTTGTTTCCGCCCACTCGCGCGCTATGCGTCGCCACTACCCCGCCCAGCGAAATTATCGCCACTTCGCTTGTCCCCCCGCCAATATCAACAATCATATTCCCCGCCGCGCTGTTGATGGGAATTCCCGCCCCGATAGCCGCAAGAATCGGCTCCTTGACTACATAAGCCGTTTTGGCTCCAGCCTTGATTGTTGCGTCAACCACCGCTCTTCGCTCCGTCGAAGTCACGCCGGCCGGAATAGAAACAATTACCTCCGGACGAATCAAGCGAAAACCGCCGCTGACTTTATTTATGAAATAGCGAAGCATCGCTTCCGTAATCCGATAGTCCGCAATTACTCCGTCTTTCAGCGGTTTCATCGCTACAATCGCTTCCGGCGTCCTGCCGAGCATTTCTTTGGCCTCATTACCAACGGCTAAAATTTTGTTGTCTATCATTGAAATCGCCACTACCGACGGTTCATTGACAACAATGCCCTTGCCCAGCAGGAAAACAAGAGTATTGGCCGTTCCCAAATCAATTCCGATTTTTTTGATAAACACAATAAAAATATCAAAAATTAAAAAGCAAAAAGCAAAAATACAAATTAAAAATGAAATATAATAAAATAAAAATCTACTAAGCTCAATTTCCGATTCTTTTTAATATTTTCTTTGTATTTTTACTATTTGCTCTTTGCTATTTAATATAACATGTAATAAACAATTATTTTCTTCTCGTTATATTAGCCCCGAGTTTCTGCAATCGTTCTTCAATGCGTTCATATCCTCTGTCAATCTGATATATATTTTCAATCCTCGTTTTCCCTTCGGCGATCAGTCCCGCGAGGACCAGCGTAATTCCCGCCCGCAAATCAGGACTGGCAATTTTGCGGCCATGCAGTTTCGTTTTCCCGTGAACCGTTGCCCGGTGCGAGTCATGCATTATGATATCCGCCCCCATCAAATTCAAAATGTCCGTGAACATCAGCCGGCCGTCAAAAATCGCGTCATGAACAAGACTGGCTCCGTGAGCCTGCGTCATAAGGAGCGTAAAGGGAGGCTGGAGATCCGTCGCAAATCCCGGATACTCATGAGTAACAATATTCACCGGTTTCAAATTTTTCGCGCCCCAGACAATCAACTCGTCTTTTTTTTCTTCAAACCTCACACCCGCTCTTTCAAGATTCACAAGCAGCGCCCGAATATGATCCGGGTCGCATTTTTTGATCTTTATCCTGCTGCCGGCGAGCGCTCCGAGAATGGCGAACGTTCCCGTTTCAATTCTGTCCGGAATCAACTTCAGAATTCCGCCACCGATTTTCTTCAATCCTTTAATTATGATCGTCGGCGTTCCCGCCCCTCTTATTTTCGCGCCGCATTTATTGAGAAACTCCGCCAGCATCGGAATTTCCGGTTCCATCGCCGCGTTCTCCAAAATCGTTTCTCCGTCCGCTAAAACGGCTGTCATCATCGTTGTTTCCGTCCCGGTCACCGTAATTTTCGGAAAAAATATCTTCGCGCCCCGCAGTTTCTTCGCGCTTATTCTGAAATGCTCATTTTGCCATTTTACTTTCGCTCCAAATTTTTGGAACCCATCCAAAAACATATCAATCGGGCGTTTTCCAATCACGCACCCGCCCGGATGATGCATCCGCACTTCGCCCATCCTTGCTAAAACCGGACCAGCCAAAATGATCGACGCCCGCAATTTTTTCGTGAGTTTATCGTTTAATCTGCTTTTCTTGATTTCCTTCGCCTGAATTTCGACCCAACTTCTCTCCCCATCTCTCTTATTTCCCCGATCCCCCCGATTTACCTTCACTCCCAAATCTTCCACCATCTCCAAAATCCGATTTGTGTCTTCTATAAAGGGAAAATTCGCAATAACCCATTTCTCTTTGGAAAGCAAAGCCGCCGCGACAGCCTTGAGCGCCGCGTTCTTGGCCCCCTTAACCTCAATTTCTCCGTTCAATTTTCTCCCGCCGATTATTTCAAAATAGGACATAATTGGAAGTTTTTTAGCATTGTCATTATAAATTAAACTTTCGATATTATCAACCCAAAACAAAAACCCGCCTTAGAGAGACGGGCATATTGTCAAATATTGCCAATTGGCTAAAAGTAAGGACATCTTACTTTTTAATTTTAAACACTTTTTTGTGTTTTTATTTCACCCTTCGTCGCTGCAATTTCTGGGCTCATCCTTTACTATCGCTTAGCCCAAAAATTTTAGCGGGATTTTATGTATTCTTTTATTAAAGAGCAGATTTGTTTTTTTCTACATCACATCATTTTATATTAATTATTAAACCCTCCCATCATTTATCCCTCACCAGTTTTTTCATCTTTCCCGCACACTAGTGTTCATCTGTTAAACGAGATGAAAGAAACTGGTGAGGGGCGAGTCCCAAATTATTCCTCACCGCTTCCCTTCCTGATTCGGCTGCGAAAACTTTTTGCGACGCCATAGCGGAGGCAAATATGCCGACTATGTCAAAACCATTGTTGGGCTGAAAATAATAACCTGAAAGATTAACTTCCCCAAAAGCTTTGTTGCCAGCTTCGTCTTCCACCTTCAGTGATACCGAGAGCCAATCCTGTTTCGGAAAGACATGGATAAATTTCCCCGAACTGGCAAAAGTTTTTTCCGGCCCGACCTCGAAGACGCAGTTCGGTTTATTAGAGCGCACTTTGATAGCCACCTCCCTTTGTGATTCAGTCGCAAAAAGCTGGTATTCTATTTTCGGTCTGGTCGCATCAACGACAAAACCTACGTCTGATTTGGAAACATGAATTTCCTTTTTCCCGCCAGCGATAATTTCACTTTCAGTCTTAAATACATGTTCCCCTTCCTCGAGATTGGAAATTTTCGCCTTAAACCATCCTTTGTCGTCAGACAGAGAAACCGCAACCAATTCGCCGCGATCAAAAAGACTGATTTTTGAGCCGGGTTTCGCTCGTCCAAACACCTCGGCCGTCCTGCTTGGCATACTTTCGCCTGATTGGGGACTGGTTATCACGGGTTTGTTGAAAAAAAAGCTGTTGTTTCCCTGGCCGTTTTCTTCACTGATTGGCAATTTCGGAATGACGATTTTTTCTTCTTCTTGTTTCTGCTCTCTGGTTTCAACATTTTTCTCTTCAGGTACCGGCATATTCTTGTCCCCGGAACCAAATATTTGGACAACGACAATTGTCTTATTGCCATTGATGATTCCTTCTTTCACCGCCACTCCTATCTCTTTGTATTTTTCGTTCAGAATGTTCGCTCTGTGGGTTGAGCTTGCGAGCCAGGCTTTGTTCATCTTTTCCACCGAAACAAAATCCATCGCCAGATTTTCACCGGCATAGTTATAATCATAATTCTCCTTTTCGATCCAGTGCCAGGGGGTCGCTCTGTCGGGCGCGGTGTGGGAAAAATAGTCGTCGGCAATCATATCCCCGGCTTTCGCCATCGCCGCCCTTGCCAGTTTTTCATTCTCAACCAAATCGCCGACCCCTTTTTCTCTTCGGTCAGCATTGGCAAGACCAATGACTTTTTGAATCGTAATATCAGAAGCATAAGCCGGAGCAGAAACAGCACCGAAAGCAAGAATGGAAATCGCCACTGTTGCAACACAAAAAATTGCCAGAATTTTCTCCGGGTTATTTTTTGAGCTCACCCTATTAATCTGACTCACCCTTCTCACCCAAAATAGAATTTCAATCATTCAACGCACGAGCTCACCCCACTCTAAAATAAATACGATGCTAATCTACTAATCTTATGCTAATCAACGAATTGTGAATCTACGAATAATTTATTCGTGATTCGTAGATTGGCATTCATTCGTTGATTCGCATCACATATACAAAAAAGTGATTCACACCCAAGTAAATCACCCTTCTTGCCCCGTGAAATTGCCACGAAGCGGCACTATTTCATCGGGGTGCAAAACCCCCAAATATTGGATTCTGCGCTACTATTACTATTACTATTATATAACCTTTTTTCTTCTTAGTCAATCGAAAATCCAGAAAATACGGATCAAAGACTTGACAAATTCAAATTAGTAATTTTTCAATATTTTTTTGAACTCATCCGCGTAGCGAAGTACCCGATCCGAATACCAGGAATAATTTTCCCAATTCGCGCCAGCCAGGTATATTCCCGCCGCTTTCGCCCAGGCCTTGCGGTCTCCCGAGGTTACTCCGTCAACCGCCGCGAGTTTGAGTCCCATTGCCACCATTGAATCTTTAATGTCCCACGGATTGGCCGGACTTTCGCCCGTCAATTTTTCCACTTTGCTTTTATATCCCATCCAAGTGCTCGGCAAAAACTGGGCCGGCCCCATCGCGCCGCCCCAGCCTCCGCAACCATCATCCGAATCGCGATTATAACAAGCTCTCCTTGAAACTGGAGTTTTCCCCGGGTCAATTCCCAGTTCATTGCAAACTTTTTTGAAAGTATCCCATTGAGCCGGATTCATGTCTGTCTTATACCGTCCCCCGCCAACATTGGTTCCCAGACCGGATTCCACCCGCAATACCCCCAGCAGAAATTCCGGAGCGACGCTTGTAATCCCCGAAGCATACTTGGCCGCCCGTACCGCTTCTTCAATGGCAATCGGCTCGCCCAGTGACTGAAGCATATTGAGCTCCGCCTGAAGCTTATCCATTTTTTGCTCGAGGGCCTGCTTTTCATTTTGTATCTGCGACACCAGAATATCCTTCATTTCTTTTTCCTGCCCCAGAGACCGCTCCTGGTCTTTTTGCATGTAGCGAAGAGTTTCCTTTTCGGCTTTTTTGTCCAGCAAATCTTTTTTTTGTCTTTTCAACTCATCTCTTATGCCAACCAGCTGATTATAAACTTCCATCGTCTGGCCTTCAAAGTTCTCCAGTCCTTCTACTTTCGAAAAATAATCCGAGAAACTTTGATTGCTGAAAATAATTTCTGATGTGATATCATCCCCCTTTTCGTAAAGTTCCTGCAAAAATTTCGCGAGCATCTCTCTTTTTACCACAACTTTCTTTTCCATTTCGTCAATTTCCGTTTGCTTTTGCGAAATATCCAAATCGAGCTGATTGATTACCAGTTCCGTCTCCTGTATCTGCAGTTCGATTTTTTTGATATCGGTTTCCAGTATTTCGATGTCATTTGAAACCGACTGTTCCTTTTGATTTTTTTCAAAAATATTCTGTTGGTAACCGCTGATTTGATTTCGCAAATTCTCAATTCTGCTTTTCAATTCTTCTCTTTGAACTTCCTTATTGTCCTGTGCGGCAAAAGTAGCAGAAAAAACAATTAATAAACCAGTAAGAACAGACACAAATAATTTAAAGCGTCTAGAACTTAAAAATTTAGAATTGATTTGAAATTTGTTAGGCTTTTGCCTTTGGCAAAAGGGATGGTATAGCCAATTTGACATTTGAAATTATTCTTAATTATACATCACCCCAACAAAAAACACCCGACATCGTATTCCAGATATCGGGCGTGCAAAATTCCCTTTATTGCTTTTTCTCATCCTCTTTTCCTTTTTCTTCTTTTTCTTTCCCTTCTTTTTCTTCTTTTGCTTCAGCTTCTGCTCCCTTTTCTTCTTCCGGCTTTTCCTCTTTGACAACGCCTTCAACCTGCGCCACGTCTTCTTTGACTTCTGTCTCGAGTTCCGCTAATTCCTCTTCGGATCTCGGAGGCGATACCATTGCCACAACTGTTTCAGGATCAATGAGCAACTCAACTTTTTTCGATATCTTGAGATCCTTCACGTAAATATAATCGTCGAAAGTCTTGAGCCTGCTCACGTCAACCACGATTTTAGGCGGCAAATCCCCCGGCAAACATTTCACCTCAATCTCATCCACATTTTTTACCAAAACGCCGCCTAGATCTTTTACCGTCGGCGCCTCTCCGATAAACTCCACTTCCACCATTGCTTCAATTTCCTCGTCCATCCGAACCTGATAAAAATCGGCGTGAATCGGTCTTCCATCCAGAATATCCCTCTGCGCTTCTTTCACAATCACGTTGCGCTCATCTTTTCCCTCCAGTGAAAGTTTGAATACTGTACTTTCCCCAACCTGGGAATAAATGTCTTGAAAATCTTTGTTTTTGATACGCACCAAAATATTTTCAATTCCTTTGCCATATAAAACAGCTGGGATTGTTTCCTTATCCCTTTTTGATTTCTTCTTATTCTTTTCGCGCTTGGTTGCGTCTAATATAAGTGCTGATGTCATTTTCCAGTCAGATTAAGACACTTCCAGATAATATCAAAAAACCGCCGGGCCGTCAACCTCTTGCGCTTCCTCTATAAACACTTTGAACTATGCCCATCATAACCATGGTCGTAAAGAGAGAGCTGCCTCCGTAGCTCAAAAACGGCAGGGGAACTCCTGTTACGGGCATAATGCTAATATTCATTCCGATATTGATGATTACCTGAACAAATATAACTACCACAAAAGAGCTTACCAGGAGTTTTCCAAAATTATCAGAACTATTCTGGGCAATCAAAATCATCCTCAAAAGAATCACCGCAAATAAAATCAGGACAAAAAGAGCCCCGCCTAATCCCATCTCCTCGGCAATAACAGCAAAAATGAAATCCGTGTGTTTCTCTGGAAGAAAATTGAGCTGTGACTGCGAGCCATGGCCCAATCCTTTTCCCCAAATCCCGCCCGAACCTACTGCGACGGTTGATTGAATGACGTTATAGCCCGCGCCAAGCGGATCGCTCAAGGGATTAAAAACGGTTCTTATCCTGTTTTTCTGATAATCTTTAAGAAAATATCCCCAGCTGACAAAAGCCAGAATGAGGCCAATCACAAACAGAATGAGGAGATGCTTTTTTTTCACTCCGCTCACGAGAAGAATACTAATCCATATAGCCAGAATGATTATTGCCGATCCCAAATCAGGTTGCATAAGAATCAGCACCAGAGAAAAGGCCAGCGGAACCAAGGATATAAATATATGCTTTGGCTCATGAATCGTTCTTGAGTGAACGGAAAAATATTTAGCCAGTGCTATGGCAATAATCATCTTGAATAGTTCTGCCGGTTGAATATGAATTCCATAAAAATCAAGCCAGCCTGTGGTACCACGAATAACTTTCCCAAAAATTAATACCAAAAACAATAAAAAAAGACCTACTAAAAATAAAACCTTAGAATAGCTCTTGAGCCCGCGGTAATCAAAAAAAGAAAACAAAAAGAAAACGACGAGACCAACGCCGGCATACATCAGCTGGCGGAAAAAGTGATCCTGGCTCGTATCCTTCCCGTCATAACTAATCGGATAAAGAACAGCCAAGCCCAGCGTAACAAGCAGTATTGTTGATATAAATAACAGCCAGTCAAGTTTGAAGATTTTTCTCATTTCGCATCATCAACATCGTAACTCTGGTATTGTTCCGGAGAGCCATATTTTTTCATGAAATTCTCACTGCCAAAGGCATTGACTTCCGGCTCGATTTCAATACTTTGCAGATCAATATTTTTGGGCAAAACGGTGTTCCAATTAAAAATTACTTCTCTTTCTTCATTGGCTCGCACATCATTGCTGTCTGTCTGATTGACGGCAACTGGCATTCCTTCCACGTCTTTAAAAACCACTTTTGTTGTCACTTTTTTAAAATCATAATTGCTGCGATTCTGAATTTTGGCTTTGAGCTGGGTAGGTTCTCCTATGCTTCCCGGCAGACTGACTTCTCTTCCATATACGACCACGTTCGGCTCTTCGGATTCAGAAAACTTCTGCCATCGAAACGACCTCACATTGAAAACAAAGGATTCTGGCTTTTCCCCAAGAGCAATATTGAATTCAAGTACATATTTTGTCTGAGCTGGCAGAATAAATGACGAGCCATCTCTTTTTTCAACAATTATCCCTTCCTGATTAAGAAAATTCAAAGAGTAATCAAGCCCGGCAACTCCAAATAAAGCGTTTGGATTTTTGATCTTGACCAAAACATCATATTTGCCCGGTCCGGCTGGAATGAGCGCTTTTTGCAAAATTTGGATATTCTCAATTTTTGGAATTTCTTCGCATTTGGCGCAAGGACCGCCGCAATCAATTTTCTCCTCCCCCTGATTACGCTTTCCGTCGGTGCAAGTCGGCTTGGCACGGAAAAGATAATAAAGAGCCGTAGCTATCACGGAGATTATTGCGATATAAACAAGAATAATTGCTACGCGCTTAATGCCTCGCTGAAATGAAGTCATTTGATATCTCGAATTTTCTTATCTTAATACTAAATTATTCTAAGCTGCTTGTCTAATATATTTTAAACCAACTCGTTAGCCCGTTTCAGCCATAGGCTGATCCGCCTTTGGCGGAAACTCACCAATAAAACAATATATCAATAAAACCTTGCAAGTAAGCTGATTTGATATTACTATTAAACCGTAACTTTTGAGAATAATCTATGAAAAAGCCACCCAAAATAGAAATTCTTCGCCACTCTCTCGCCCATATTCTCGCCGCGGCGGTTTATGAAATGCTTCCGGACGCAAAGTTCGGAATCGGCCCAGCCGTCGAAAACGGATTCTATTATGATTTTGACCTTCCCCGAACTCTCATTCCAGAGGATTTGGAAATTTTGGAGGAAAAAATGAGAAAAATCATTAAGGCCAATTATAAATTTGAAAAAGCGAATATTTCAGTTGAAGAAGCTTTGAAAGATTTCAAGAAAGCCAAGCAGCCCTATAAAATTGAGCTAATAAAAGACATAAAAAAAGAAAACCCCCGGGCAAAAACCGTAACCATTTATCGAACCGGAAAATTTGTAGATCTCTGCTCTGGTCCGCACATTGATTCAGCCGGCGAAATCAACCCAAAAGCTATGAAGCTCGCAAAAATTTCCGGCGCCTATTGGAAAGGCGACGAAAAAAACAAGATGCTCCAGCGGATTTATGGAGTCGCCTTTTCGAATCCGAAGGAGTTGAGGCAGTATCTCGCGATGATTTCTGAAGCGGAAAAAAGAGATCACCGGAAGCTTGGCAAAGAGCTGGATCTGTTCTGCTTTTCAGATTTAGTGGGACCCGGACTGCCGTTATTTACTCCCAAAGGAACAATTATTATAGATGAGCTTCAAAAACACGTGGAGTCAATCTGCCGTTCTTATGGTTTTCAAAAAGTATCAACCCCTCATCTTGCCAAGATTGACCTTTTTGAAAAATCGGGACACAAGCAGAAGTTCGGCGACGAACTATTCAACGTCGAATCCCACCATAAACAAAATTATGTGTTAAAACCAGTTCAGTGTCCTCATCAAATTCAAATCTATGCTTCGAGAAAAAGATCTTACCGCGACTTACCTATTCGTTATATGGAATCAAACAAACAATATCGTGATGAAAAACCCGGAGAAATCAGCGGTCTCAACCGGGTGATCGCTATCACTGTGGAAGATGGACATTCTTTTTGCCGCTTAGGACAAGTAAAAGATGAAATGAAGAATATGGTAAAAATAATCCGGGATTTTTATAAATCTTTAGGTTTATGGGGCAAACACTGGGTATCTCTTTCTGTTCGCGATTATAGCGATTTCTCAAAATATATTGGAGAGAAAAAGGATTGGGACAAGTGCGAAAAGATGCTGAAAGAAATTTCGGACGAAATGAATTTAAAAGCTATTAAGCGGGAGGGCGAGGCGGCGCTTTACGGACCAAAGCTGGACTTTATGTTTCGCGACACGCTTGGAAAAGAAATACAAATTCCAACGGTTCAGCTTGACTTTGCAACCCCAAAACGATTTAACCTAAATTATATAAACGAAAAAGGCAAGGAAGAAAATCCTATCATGGTTCATCGAGCAATTCTCGGTTCATATGAGCGTTTCTTGGCAATTCTAATCGAACATTTTGCCGGCGCTTTCCCTCTTTGGCTATCTCCTCTTCAGATTGAAGTCATTCCGGTTTCAGAAAAGTATAATACTTATGGGCAAAAAATAAATTCGCTCCTATTAGCTAGCGATATTCGCTCAATTATTCGCGAGTCTTCCGAATCACTTGGCAAACGTATCCGCGCCGCTCAAAACCAAAAAATCAACTATATGCTCATCGTAGGAGAGAAAGAGCAGAAATCAAGGTCCATCGCGGTACGAGACCGGGAAAAGGGGAATCTTGGTGTAATGAAAATTGAGAAATTTTTAGAAAAAATAAAAAAAGAGCTTAAGGACAAGAAATGATTTTGCAATGAAGTATTATATCAAGATCTTCGGCTGTCAAATGAACCATTCCGACGCCGAAAGAGTTTCCGCAATACTCGCAAAATATAAACTTAAACAAGCCTCGTCAATCGATGAGGCTAATTTAGTCATATTTGTCACCTGCGGCGTGCGCCAAAGCGCTGAAGATCGTGTTTATGGACAAATAAACAATCTTCGCAAAAAATATCCGGAGAAAAAAATAATTCTCACCGGCTGTTTGGCGCACCAGAGAGATGTTCAGCGAAGACTGAAAGACAAGGTTGATTTATTTACCATAATCAAAGATTTTCCCAAGAAAATTTTATTTGTCATTGCGAGGAACGTAGCGACGAAGCAATCCCGAACAATACAAGAAAACGCGAGATTGCTTCGCTACGCTCGCAATGACAAAAGCGATTACCTCAAAATCACTCCGCGCTACACAAATTCTTATACCGCATATATTCCTATCATGACCGGCTGCGATAATTTCTGCGCCTATTGCGTCGTCCCCTGCGCCCGCGGACGCGAATATTCAAGACCCGCGGAAGATATTCTGAAGGAAGTAAAACACCTTGCGAATAAAGGCTATAAAGAAATTATATTGCTTGGCCAAAACGTTAACTCCTACTATTGTCATCCCGAGCGGAATCTCGACGGTTTAGTCGGGATGCAGTCGAGGGATCTGCATGCATCAGCAAATAGCAAGCCACTGCTTCCGCACGCAGATTCCTCCACTCCGCTTCGCTTCGGTCAGAATGACAAAGAAATAGATTTTCCAAAACTTCTTCATCTCATCGAAAAAATTCCCGGCCGCTTCTGGATAACTTTCCTCACTTCCCATCCTAAAGACATGTCCGACGAACTGATTGAAACTATTGCTAAGAGCAAGAAGATCTGCGAGTATATCAGCTTGCCGGCGCAGTCAGGAGATGATGCAATTCTCAAGAAAATGAACCGGCATTATTCAGTCGCTCACTATAAAAAACTTATCAAGAAAATCCGCGCGGAGTTTGTAGGTGTCCGACCGCAGTCTGATACGGTCGGCGGTCGGACACCTACAGAAAAAAAGTTGCCCCCTGCCATTTCCACCGACATTATCGTCGGCTTTCCCGGCGAAACGAAAAATCAATTTGAAAACACGGCTAAACTCCTTCGCGAAATGAAATTCGATATGGCCTATATCTCCCAATACTCCCCCCGCCCCGAAACCGTTGCTTGGAAACTAAAGGACAATGTCTCAAAAAAAGAAAAAGCCCGCCGGGAAAAAGTTTTGACGAAGATCCTCGAAAAAACCGCGCTGGAAAATAACAAAAAATACGTTGGAAAAGTAGTTGAAGTTTTAGTCGATAGAAGGTTCGACCTTGAGGAATTCCCCGACGAAAAGTCGGGGAAGGGAAAGGTCGAACCTTGGAGAGAAAAATACCTCGCTCACACCCGCACCCAAAAGAAAGTCATGTTTTCCTCCGACAAAAAAATCCCCGTCGGGAATTTCGCAAAAGTCAAAATCACAAAAGTGAAAGCATTTGGGATGGAGGGAGAAATTAAAAAGGGCCGTCATGCCGACAGCGACAGAGGCCCTATATAAAGTGAAGATTAACCATGTAGCCACCCATAATTATGGTAGGAGGCTACTAGCTACGAAGTTAAGATACTCCTCATAGCATTCCTCGCAGAGTGACTTTTCCTCTACCTCGCCAGTTCGGGGGTTTATTAACTTAATCACTCTCTCTATGGGTTTTTGTTCCCCACAACGACCACAACTTGTTTTATTTCCCGTTTCCTCCATTTGTTTTACTATCCTCCCTTCGTTTGGAAAATAAACAACATTAAAACATAGCTTATATATATAAAATTATGTCAAGTAGTCGTAAAATCCTCGTCATTCTCGGTCCGACTTCATCGGGAAAGTCCGATATTGCCATTAAACTGGCTAAAAAGTTCAACGGTGAAATCATTTCCGCTGACAGCCGGCAGATTTATCGCGGGATGGATATCGGGACTGGAAAGGCGAAGCGAGATCGAAGATCTCGCGTAGTCCCGAATAAATCTAGCGAAGCTAGATTTCGTGAGGGATCTCGCGAAAATAGCAATGCTTTTATGTCTTGTAGCATCCCTCACTACATGATTTCTATTGCCAGTCCCCGTGCCAATTACAACGTCGCCAAATTTAAAAAACAAGCCGGAAAAATTATCAAGGATATCCTGAAGCGCGGGAAACTTCCCGTCATCTGCGGTGGGACTGGATTCTGGATTTCGGCGATCATTGATGACATAAATTTTCCAGAAGTCAAACCTGATTGGAAGTTGCGAAAAAAGCTCGAAAAATATTCCACCGAAAAACTTTTCGCGATGCTTGAAAAATTAGATCCCGAAAGGGCAAAAAATATCGACGCAAAAAACAAAGTCCGCCTCATCCGCGCCATCGAAATATGTAAATCAATAAAAAAAGTGCCAGTTCTTGCTGGCATCCCGAGCGTAGTCGAGGGATCTGGTCAGAATAACAAATATCAATTTCTCCAAATCGGCATAAAATTATCCCGCGAACAACTTTATAAAAATATCGAGAAGCGCGTTAAATTCCGTTTCAAGCAAGGAACGATTGAAGAAGTAAGAAAGCTACGCAAGCAGGAATTAAGCTGGAAAAAAATTCAATCTTTCGGCCTCGCCTATTTCTGGATTCCTTTATATCTCCAAAATAAAATATCCAAAGCTGAACTTATCAAAAAAGTTATCCATGCCGAAAAAAATTACGCCAAACGCCAAATGGCTTGGTTCAAAAGAGACAAAAGAATTAAGTGGTTTAGAAACAATGGCAGTATCTTAAAAAAAGTCTCAAATTATTTAAAATAAATTGGGCCGGAGACTTTGCTCCAGCCCGGTTTCTCTCAATTTTCCTTTTTACAAGCCTTTTTATCCTAAGAGTACTTTCTTGAGAAGCGCCATTCGGACATAAAGTCCGTTTTCCGCCTGTTGGATATATTTTGCCCGCGGGTCGTTGTCGAACCATTCCGGAATTTCGCCGAAGGCCGGATCGCGAGGCAGAGGATGCATCACAATCACGTCCTTTTTCAATTTTTTCACGACTTCCTTGGTTATCGAACAATTGTTTCTGATAAAATCATAATCCACTTGAATCCCTCCGAGTCTTTCTTTTTGCACCCGCGTCATATAAAACACATCAATTTTATTCGCGACGTCAATCAGTTTTTCGTATTCTGTGAATTTCACTTTTTTCTTCTTAAGATATTCTTTGATGTCGTCCCTCATTTTGAGAACTGAAGGTGAGACAAAAAAGAATTCCAGTTTTTCCGAATCCTGATATTTGTTAAGGAGATAAGCAAGAGAGCGAACTGTGCGCCCGTTTGCGAGATCCCCCACAAAGGCTATATTGATTCTCTCGCTATGAATGTTTTTCTTAAGTTCGTTATCATAAAATCTTTTAATCGTGTAAAGATCAAGAAGCGCCTGTGTTGGATGTTGACCTGCTCCGTCACCCGCATTGATGATGGAAACCGTTCGCCCGCTCGCCCGCGCCGCCTCGTCCGCTTCGCGCGCCATTCCTTCTTTATCCGTCCGCATCACAATGGCATCAACTCCATACCCGCAGAACATCGCGATTGTATCCTTCACGGTCTCACCTTTCACAACTGAAGAGAATTGCCGCGCCGGCGGAATAGCCATAACTCTCGCGCCAAGATTCTCCGCCGCGACAAAAAAAGATGACCACGTGCGGGTGCTCGGTTCATAAAACAGGAGAGCAATTCTCTTTTCTGCCATTTTCTTCCAGATACCCTCGCACCATTTTTTATCTTCTCCTGAAACATGATTATCATCCAGATACTCGCACATAATCTGCATACGGTCGGCTTCAGCAAACAAATCATTAAGAATTTCCCGATTGAACTGCTGGACTTCCAAAATTGATTTTCCTTTTAAAGATTCCGTAATTTTATTTTAGTACTTAGGCAGATTTTAGGCCGAGGATATTCCCCAGGCCTGTTTCACCAATCAATACATCACCATGCCCCTCGCCCTCCTATACCACAAGAGGGGCTGTGCTTGCTGCCAAATGGCTCCTCGCAAGACTTACATACCCAGGCATCCCCGGCAAGTTTATAGTCCATTTCATTGATCAATTTTTTACAGCCGTCTCCGAGCGCACAATTGCGCTGATTGCCTTTTGCCAAAATGCACCGCAGATGTACAAACTTGCACACGGGCACATTTTCAGGCCCACCGATAATTGAATAGAATTCCACTTTCACACTCGCCTCCATCGCCAGTCACCTCCTCCTAAGTTTCAGTTAGCTTAACACTATTTATTTAATTTTGCTTTCATAATACCCAAGGCAACTTTGGGGTTAATTTTCCCCTCACTCTCCTTCATAACTTGTCCGAGCAAAAATTGCAAGGCCGCCTGCTTGCCGGCCTTGAAGTCCGCAACTGGTTGGGAATTTTCAGAAACTACTTTTTCCACAATTTTTTCTATCTCCAAATCGTCTTCGATTTGTCCCAAATTTTTCTCCGCGATGATATGTTCCGGATCGGCGCCGGTTCTTACCATTTCCGCAAGAACCATTTGTGCCGTGCTAGAATTTATCTTACTTTTAGAAATTATACTCATAAGTTCACCGAAATTTTCGGGCGTTATCTTGAGATCTTTTATTCCGACTTTGTCATTTAAATATTTTTTCAACTCTGAAATAATATAATTGGCTGTGAGCTTGGCTAATTTACCATCATCTTTATCCCTCACCAAATCAAAACCATCTTCTTTACTCCTTTTTGATTTGGTGAGGGACGAGCATAACTCGCAAGCTTCGCTCACCGCTTCCTCAAAAAATTCCGCTGTTTCTTTATCCTGCGAAAGAACTTCGGCGTCATACTCCGGCAGTTTGTATTCGCTGCGAAATCTTATGATCTTTTGCGCTGGAAGTTCGGGAAGTTCTGCTCGGATTTTATTCACGTAATCTTCGCTGAACTCAAGCGGCGGCAAATCCGGTTCGGGAAAATAGCGATAATCGTGGGCGGATTCCTTTTCCCTTTGCGAGAAAGTCTGCATTTTGCTCTCGTCCCATCCTCTTGTTTCTTGGATAATTTTTTTTCTTTCTTCAAGCACCTCCATCTGTCTTTTGATTTCAAAATCAATGGCTTTCTCAACTGATTTGAAGGAATTTAGGTTTTTTATTTCAACCTTGGTGCCTCTTTCAGTCTTTTTTCGAGAAATAGAAATATTCGCTTCGCAACGCATGTGTCCTTTTTCCATATCAGCGTCGGAAATTCCGAGATAGCGCAAAATGAGCTGCAGTTCCTCGCAGAATTTCTTGGCTTCCTCGGCTGATTCAATATCCGGTTCTGTCACAAGCTCCATAAGCGGAATTCCCGAGCGGTTGAAATCAACGAGGCTAAAGTCAGTCCCCTTTTGATGAAGGAGTTTTCCGGTATCTTCTTCAAGATGAATGCGCGTGATATCAATTCTTTTTTTACCTATTATTAAATATCCACCCCCGCATATCGGCTGGTCATACTGGGAAATTTGATATCCCTTGGGAAGATCGGGATAAAAATAGTTTTTGCGGTCGAATTTGGAAATTTTTGCAATTTTGCAATTGAGAGCAAGGCCGGCTTTCACAACATATTCAATTGCTTTTTCGTTTGCAACTGGAAGCGCCCCGGGCTGGCCCGTGCAAACCGGGCAAATGTTGCTGTTCGGCACCCGGTCAAGCTCCAGCTCATTTTTGCACGCGCAAAACATCTTGGAAGCGGTTTTAAGCTCCACGTGCACTTCCATGCCGATTGTCGGCTCATACTTCATTTATTTTAATTTTCTGCTAATGATCTTTTTAATATCTTCAAAAATATCTTCAACGCTTCTCTCTCCGTCGATGACATAGAAATTAGGAAAGCTTTTTCCCATCAAGTTGTATTCTTTCTGAGCCTTTGCCAGTTTTTTTTCTTTTTCAAAAAATTCTTTCCGGATGCGCGCTTTCGCGATTCTTCGCAGACATTCTTTCGGCGAAACGCGAAGATAAAAAGTTGAATCAGGCGGGCGAAAATTTTTATTTATCTCATAGAGCCATTTGGGATCGAGATCACCAGTAGCTTAGCTTGAGTAGTAGTACCGGATCCATCCAAACCTTCAAGAACAATAAATAATCCTCTCTTTCTTTTTTTCATAAGCTAAATTTGTGTCTCCCTCCCTTCCGTCGTCACTCTCCCGCCCTGCCATTGGCCGCGATACTGACTGCCCTCTCCCCGAACTTCGTGGAAAGTGATATGGACAACCCGTGCACCCATGTCGACTTTGATATTCGATTTTCCGAGATTGCAAAGACCAAATGTGAGCTCACCCTGATAACCGGTATTCACGATTCCATTAAAAAGCGCGAGTCCTGACCGGAAAAGAGTCGTTCGCGGGAAAATTATTCCCGCGATATCAATCGGGAGATTCACTTTTTCCACGGTTTTGATGAGATAATATTTCCCCGGCTCGAAGATATAGGAAGCCACTTTTTTAGAGTCATATTTCGCGACCAGACTTGATTTAGGTGTTTCTCTTTCTTCAAGGCCTAAATAACCATAACCCTCCAGTTCATATACTTCCCCCATCCGCAAATCAAAACCGGATCCTTCAGGATTTTCCAGCTCACGCTCGGATAAGCCTTCAATAAGTTTTTTTTCTTTTATGAGACGAGGAAGTTCTTTGATTCCTAATATCATATTCTTTAATTACGTCTTATGTGTTTCATGTTATGTGTGTTACGTGCTCGGCAGTCTCCTCCTCGATGTATCATCCTCCAAAAAACCCTTGAACCATTTTTTGTCCTCCTTGGAAAGCTTCACTTGTCGGATCCTGACGTTCGCTTCTTCCACCACTTCCCGCCAGTGTTTGTCCCGTTTAACATGCTTTGACTCATAGCCGATTTCATAAACAATTTCGCGGATTCCTGCCCGAACTAAAAGCTTGGTGCAAACATAACAGGGAAAAAGAGTGAAATAGGCCGTGGCACCTTCAATACTGATTCCACAGCGGGCCGCGAGAGCAATAGCATTAGCTTCTGAATGAATGCTTCGACAAAAATCGTATTTAGCGTGATCCGGAGCTTTGATGCTTCGGCGGTAGCATACTCCTTCATCAGAGCAGTGCGGAACTCCCGGCATGGAACCGTTGTATCCAGTGGACAATACCTGCTTATCACGTATAATCACGCAACCGGTCGGGCGCGAAAGGCAGGTTGAACGAGACGCGGCCATTTTGGCCAGGGCGAGAAAATAAGAATCCCATGATGGTCTCTTGAAAGCTGAAGGCATAAAATTTTATTTTTAGTTAAAAAGAGGCACCCCTTCTACAAGTGCCTTATTATTATAATGGGTCATAAAAGAAAAGGCAAAATTACTCTACTCTCGCAAACACCACCACCTGCACTTTGTCGCCGTATTTTTTCGCGCATTTGGGGCAGGTGGCGTACCAGAAGATGAATTCTTTAGGCAAAAAGCCCTTTTCTCGGCAGTATTTCTTGGTTTCTTTGATCCACTTTCGCATATCGCCGTAGTGCCCCTCAAAGAGCCGTATCAAAAATTTTCCGGTGAGGAGTTCTGTTTCAAAAATATCCGTTTTTTTACTTACGGGAATAAGCATTTCCCCTCCCCAGAGGTTATCGCACTTTGAAAGCACCATTGGCTCGGCCGCAAGTCCCGCTTCTTTGATTTTTTCAAGCCCCCGAACGATTTTTTTTCCGAAACCTATTGGCACGTGAATAAAGGACCAGTAGCGGTCTTTGTAAAACGGCTTATCGCGCCAGACGATTTCTTTTTTGTCCCATTCTTCAAGACTTAACCTTTTACAACATTCGTCATTCATAGGCTGATAAACTTTACCGGCAAAACTTTTCGGAAAACTCCCGCGATCATAAACGAATCCGACTCGTGGATATAGATCGGTTGGTGGAAAGAATTGGTGGAGCTTGGAAAAAGTCCGATGAC
>PFVO01000018.1:53188-53502 GCA_002790655.1 Candidatus Moranbacteria bacterium CG_4_9_14_3_um_filter_44_28
CGATGACGCCGTTTCCAAGTTTTCGAAAATGCTTGATAGTCGCCAATCCGTTCACGACCGCGACTACGATTTTCCCGTCGTAATTGAAATCCGAATCCTTTTTCTCAAAAATTACATAATCTCCGTCATTAATATCTTCTTTATTCATCGAGTCTCCCAAAGTTTTCACCGCAAAAAGTTTTGCTTTCATGCTGGGTTTTAAGAGACTTTCCGAAATTTGAAGATAGCCGTCCACATTATCTTCCGCAAAAGCCAGCGCGTCTCCAGCTGAAGCTAAACCATAGACCGGAATCCGAAGAGCTCCTTCGAGGCCG
>PFVO01000022.1 GCA_002790655.1 Candidatus Moranbacteria bacterium CG_4_9_14_3_um_filter_44_28
ACAATTGCCATTCTCCGCGGACTTAAGGAGAAGTATGAAGTTCATCACGGGGTGCGCGTTACCGACGGGGCAATAATTGCCGCGGCCCAGCTTTCCAACCGCTATATAACCGACCGCAACCTTCCCGACAAGGCGGTGGATCTCATTGACGAAGCGGCTTCGGCGCTTCGGATGGAAATTGACAGCCTGCCGGCGGAAATTGATGACCTGGAGCGGCAAAAAAGAAAGCTGGGAATTGAAAAAGAAGCGCTCAAGAAAGAAAAAGGGAGACCTGCCAAAGACAAACTGCGCGAAATTGAAAAGAATCTGGCGGATATCAACGAGCGGGTCAACAAATGGAAACTGCAGTGGAAAAGCGAGAAAGATCTGATAACCAATATCCACTCGCACAAAAGCGAGATCGAGAGGCTCCGGAGCGAATCGGATATTTTGGAGCAGCAGGGAGAGCTGGCGCGGGTGGCCGAAATCAGATATGGAAAAATTCCGGAGCTGGAAAAGAAAATCAAGGCCGAGCAGAGAAAACTGGCGACTCTCCAAAGACAGAATCCGATTCTCAAGGAAGAGGTGGACGAGGAAGATATTGCCCGGGTCGTTTCCCACTGGACTGGCATTCCGGTGGCCAAAATGCTCGAGGGGGAAATGGAAAAGCTAGTGAAAGCCGAGGAGGCGCTCCGGACGCGCGTGGTTGGGCAGGACGAGGCCATTCACTCCGTTGCCAACGCTCTTCGGCGCTCAAGGGCGGGGATTGCCGAAGAAAATCGTCCCATCGGCTCTTTCATTTTTTTGGGTCCGACGGGCGTCGGAAAAACAGAACTGGCCAAGGCCCTGGCCGAATTTTTGTTCAACGACGAAAACGCGATGATTCGGGTGGATATGAGCGAATATATGGAACAGCACAGCGTGGCCAAAATAATTGGCTCGCCTCCGGGCTACATCGGCTACGAAGAGGGCGGCCAGCTCACGGAAAAAGTGCGCCGCCGGCCCTATAGCTTGATCCTTTTTGACGAGATTGAAAAAGCCCACCACGATGTTTTCAATATTCTCCTTCAGATTATGGACGACGGCCGCTTGACAGACGCCAAGGGCCGGATGGTAAACTTCAAGAACGCGGTGATAGTGATGACTTCCAATGTCGGATCGGATGTTATTCACAAAATGCAGGGAATCGGCTTTCGCGACGGCGAGAAACGGGGCGAAGTGATTTTGCGCGAAGAAGAGATGAAAGAGCAGGTGATGCAGTCTCTTCGGGAAAAATTCAAGCCGGAATTTTTGAACCGCGTTGATGAAATAATTATTTTCCATCCGCTGGGGATGGAGCAAATCAAAAAAATAATAGATCTCCAGATGGATCTGGTCCGCAAGCGCCTGGCCGAAAAGAACATTAAACTTGAAATCACAGCGGCGGCCAGAGAATATCTTGCCCGCGAGGGATTCGACCCGGTATTTGGAGCAAGGCCGCTCAAGCGCGCCATCCAAAACATGATTCTGGACGAACTAGCCCTTCGGATTGTGGAAGGAAAGGTGAAAGAAAGAAGCAGGGTGAAGATTGATGTGAAGGGAGATAAAATTGTAATAAATTAATTTTGGTTAAAAGGAAAATATGCTTTTTGAATTCGGCGTATTATTTCTATCACTTCTCAATTTGACTGCAGTTTGGCTTGTTTATGACTATCCAAGTCAATTTTTCTGGATAATGGGAATTTTTGCGCTTGTCTTGCTGGTTGGCGTCAAGGCCATAGCCGGTAAATTTCGCTTTTTTGTTTTGCCCTTTTTTCTGACTTTGGGCGCTGTTCTTCTTCTTCCTCTCATTGATTCTCCGGCTGAATCCAAGACGTTTATTGTTCTCTCTTCCGGCGTCTTTTATCTTGCCGTTTTGGGAAGTTATCGCTTGAGACAATACGACCGGGACAAGACTGCCAAGGCGATGATTAATCTTGCGACATTCGCGGCTCTTTTCTGCTGGTTCGCGTCTTCCTACGGCTGGTATCTCAACATCGCTCTTTCTATCTGGATTATCATGCTCATCTTTGCCGTTGTCGCTTTTTTTGTTTCTTATCAATCTTTTCTCGTCAATCAGCTGGCACTCAATCGTCATCAGAGAATTATTTATTCGGTGTTTTTGGCGTATCTGATGGCGGGCACTATTTGGATGCAGAATTTTTGGCCTTTCGGATATTTGACAACCGGAGTGATTGTTCTCATAATATACTATTGCGCCTGGGATCTGATTCGCGATTATTTCCTGGGAAATCTGACGGTTAAAAAAATTATTTTCAATTCATTTTTTCTGGCTGGTTCAGCAACGCTCATTCTTTTGAGCACCAGATGGTATCCGGCAATCTAACATGAAAGAAAAAGTTACAAAAAGCAGAAGGATTTTCAAAGCCGTCATATTTGTCGGGCTTGTTTTTGTTTTGTCGGGAATGAGTCTCATAGTCATTGACCGCTACCTTTTTCCCGAGTTAGTTTCCATTGAGTGGCTTTCTAAATATAAAATTTTCAAAAAAGCCACCGAAAATGTTGTTGTGGTGAACAAAACAGAGCAGGTTACGGTGAGCGAAGAACAGACAATTTTCCACTATTCAAACAAGTCAGCTTCAAGCGTTGTGGAAATATTGTCCAGAAAAAAAAGGGAAACGAGAATTTCCGGCGCGAATATTGTCGAAGAACCGAAAATCGGAAGCGGTCTTATCGCCGCTGCCGACGGCTTGGTCGTCACTCACAGGAGTGCGCTGGCGGGCGAAGCTTCGGAATACGAAGTAATTACCGGGGAGGGAGGGAAATACAAAGCGAGGGTTGTTTTGCAAGATCCTTTTTCGGATATAGCGCTTCTCAAAATGGAAGGCGCGGAGAATCTTTCCACGGCTTCTTTCATTGCGCCGGAGGATATTAGAGTCGGGGCCAAAGTGGTTGCTATTGGACGAAGCGAGAGCAACGCCCAAATTGTTTTTAAGTCCGGACTGATAAGCAGTTTTGCGAATAATTTTTCCGTTGGGGGCCCGATTACTTCGTCCGAGAAACTTCAGGGGGTATATTTTGCCGATTTCGAAGTGAATAAAGAAAGCGATGAGAATCTGATTGGAAGCGCGGTGGCTGATTATAATGGCAATATCATCGGCATTCTCGGAATCCGAAAATCAAGCTCCTCTGTGCAGTATTTCATTATACCCGTCAATTACATTGATGGCTTGGTTAATCAATTTATCGAAAAGGGTGTCGTGCAGAGGGGATCACTCGGCGTGTATTATCTTTTGCTGGCCAAAGAAAACAGCATTCGGCTTGCGGACGGAAGAGAAATTGAAAAAGGCGCGCTTGTTTATTCCCCCGGTCTTCAGCAGGGGCTGGCGGTTCTTTCCGGAAGCGCGGCCGAAAAAGCGGGAATCCGGATAATGGATATTATTTTGAGCGTCAATGGAGAGGAAATTAATCCTTCGCAGAATCTGGCGTATCTTGTTTCGAAATATAAGCCAAGGGATGGAATTGATTTGAAGGTTGTGCGTGATAGTAGGGAAATAGAAATTAAAGCATTTCTGCAATAATTGAATTTAAAGCGAAAATCTAAAATGTAAAAGCAACAGCGAAAAACTAAAAGCTTTTACATTTAAGTTGTTATTTTTAGTTTTTCGTTTTTAGTTTTTACATAAGTTCTTGACATTGCACTAAAATTTTAATAGTCTATACAAGTGATTTTTAGAAAATATCTATGCTAGCAGTCATAAAGACCGGTGGGAAGCAATATCTCGTGAAAAAGGGGGATAAGATTAAAGTTGAAAAACTCGAAGGAAATATTGGGGATAAAATTTCTTTTTCCGAAGTTTTGTTTTTGGGCGATAAAGAAATGAAAGTTGGAAATCCTTTTCTGAAAGGCGCGGTTGTCGAGGGAAAAATTTTGAAGCAGGGAAAGGGAAAAAAGGTTTGGGGCATCAAACACAAGCCCAAAAAGAGATATAAAGTAAAATTCGGACACCGGCAGAATATTACTGAAGTAGAGATTACAAAAATATAGATTTACGAACTACGAAACAAGCGAAATACGAAAACGTCAAACAAGAAAATTCGTTCAGCAGTTTTAGAAGCCGATCAATCCTCGAATATCTATTTCGTAATTTCGTTAATTTCGTAGTTCGTAAATTACATCTCTTTCCTTCCCTCAATCGCTCCCGACAAAGTCGCTTCATCCGCGTATTCGATATCTCCGCCGGTTGAGAGCCCGCGGGCGAGGCGGGTAACTTTTATATTCGAAGGTTTTATCAGCCTCGCCAAGTATAGCGCGGTTGCCTCGCCTTCAGTGGTGGGATTCGTAGCAATGATAATTTCTTGTATTTCTCTGTTTTTCAGGCGGTTCTTCAATTCATTTATCTTTAAGTCGTTACTATTTTGGGCGGATATCATTCCTCCGAGGGCATGGTATAATCCGTTGAATTTTTTTGTCTTTTCAAGAGCGATTATGTCAAGCGGCTCTTCAACGACACAAATAACGCTTTGGTCCCGCTTTTTGTCGGCGCAAATGAAGCACAAATCGTTTTCAGAAATATTGAAGCAAGTTTTGCAAAACTTTATTTTCTCCTTAATATCAGTGAGACTTTTTGCGAAGTCTTCCAGCTTCTCTTTGTCGTATCTCCACAAATACAAAACCAGCCGCTCGGCCAGCTTGGGGCCGATGGAGGGAAGGGAGGCGAAATGGTCAATAAGTTTTTGGAAGGATTTAGGAAACATGTTTTTTCTCGAGCGACGAAAAGCTGGTTATCGTGTCATTGAAATAGAGTGACGCCGTTCCCAGCGGCCCGTTCCGGTGTTTGGAAACAATCACCTGAATGACATTTTTGTTCGGCGTGTCCGGTTTTTCGCGATCTTCGCGGTAGAGAAACATTACAACATCGGCGTCCTGCTCAATTGATCCCGATTCGCGAAGGTCGGAAAGTTTGGGAATTTGAGGCGAGCGGTTTTCGACGGCGCGGGAAAGCTGCGATAGAGCTAAAACTGGTATATTGAGTTCGCGCGCAAGGCCTTTAAGCGATCTTGAAATTTCTGAAACTTCCTGAACCCGATTGTCGCTCGTCCGGCCTTCCATAAGCTGGAGGTAATCTATAATTATCAATCCCAAATTATGTTCCGCTTGCAATCTTCGGGCCAGCGTTCGCATCTCCATCACGTTGGCGCGGGCCGAATCGTCAATATAAATCGGGGCTTCAGATAAAATTCCCATCGCTTCCCCTATTTTGGCAAAATCGTCTTCTTCGTCGGAGCTTCGCAGTCTTCCCGTTCGAATCCGCCAGGCATCAACGCGCGCTTCGGCGGCCAGCAGGCGGTCAACCAGCTGGTCGGATGACATCTCGAGTGAAAAAACTCCCACAGGAATTTTCTTTTGAACGCCCAAATAGCGGGCGATATCAAGGGCAAGAGAGGTCTTTCCGATTGAGGGGCGGGAAGCGAGAATCACAAGATCAGACTTTTGAAGTCCCGCCAAAATATTGTCGAGATCTTGAAATCCGGTCGGCACGCCGCGAATGTCGCGGTCGCCCTTGTGAAGCTCGTCAATGCGGTTGAAAGCCGACTCAAGATAGGTCTTCAGGGGTACGAAATCGGCTTTCACGTATTTTTGCGAAACAGCGAAGAGTTTCTGCTCGGCTTCGTCAAGAACTTTTTCCACGTCTTCGGCTTCCTGATAGCCAAGTTCGACAATATCTGATGCGGTTGAGATCAGTTTTCGCAACAGGGATTTTTTCTGGACGACTTTGGCGTAGTGGACGACATTCGACGCGGTCGGGACGGAATTAACAAGATCAGTCAGGTATCCCGATCCGCCCACTTCTTCGAGATTCTTTTTTTCCTCAAGGTGATTGGAAAGCGAGAGGACGTCAATCGGTTCGCGGTCTTCAAAAAGTTCGAGCATTGTTTCGTAGATGAGGCGATTGGCGTCTTTATAAAAATCATCGGGATGCACCAAATCGGCGATTTTTATAATCGCGTCTTTATCAAGCATGAGCGACCCGAGCACCGACATCTCCGCCTCAATATTCTGGGGCGGCACCGGCGCTTCTCCGAGATTGAATTTCGTGGATTTTTCGGGCATTTAGAGCTTTTTTATTTTGTAACTCCCGTCTGCGTCTTCAATTTGATACTCTCTTTTTTCAATTTCTTTTCGCAATTCATCCGCTTTCTTAAAATTTTTGTTTTTTCGAGCCGCGAGACGCTCGTTGGCTAATTTTTTGACAACTTTTGGTATTTCAGTTTCTTTTTCCGGAAATTTCAGTCCGAAAACTTTGTTCATTTTTTCGAAAGCTTCTAGAATTTCTTTAGCTTTTTTATATCCAACAGCTTTATCGCTTAGGAGTATATTGGTGATTGTAATAACTTGGAATAATTGAGCTAGTGCAAGTGACGTATTCAAATCATCATCCATTGCAGATTCGAACGGGGCAATGAGTTGTTCTTTAAACGAGTAATCTTTTTCAGCATCGGGATTTACAGGTTCTGTTTTTTGATTAATGGTATTTTTTAATTTTCCAACCCACTCCGCGATTCGCTTGTAATTCGCTTTCGCCTGCTCCATCGCTTTCCAGGAAAAGTCGAGATTTTTTCGGTAGTGGGAAGATAAGTATAGCAAACGCAAATGCATCGGGTCAAAGCCTTTTCTGGTGATATCCTGTGGAGTATAAAAATTTCCTTTCGATTTTGACATTTTTTCGCCCTCAACTAGAAGATGGCGGGTATGAACCCAGAAATTGACGAATTTTTTGCCGGTCGCGCACTCCGATTGCGCAATTTCCGCTTCGTGGTGAGGAAAAATATTGTCCTCGCCGCCGGTATGGATGTCCATTGTATTGCCCAGATATTCCATACTCATCGCCGAACACTCGATGTGCCAGCCGGGATATCCGCGCGACCATGAGCTGTCCCATTGCAAAAGATGTTTCGGGTCAGCTTTCAGCCAAAGCGCGAAGTCCCAAGGGTGTTTTTTGTCGGTATGCTCTTCGAGGAGCGCGCCAACTTTGAGATTATCAAGGGTATTTCCAGACAATTTTCCATAATCCTTGAAACTTGTCACGTCAAAAAAAACGTTGCCGTTTTTTTCATAGGCGTTGCCATATTTCACGAGCGTTTTGATTATTTTTATCATCTGCGGAATGTGGACAGTCGCCTTGGGAAAGTAGTGCGCCCGCAAAATGTTCATTTCGTCTTCATCGCGGTGAAAGGCTTCCGTATAGAATTTCGCAATTTCTTCAGGTGTTTTTTTCTCGGCGAGGGCTTTTTTGGCAATTTTATCCTCGCCCGTGTCGGCTTGGGCGATATCGTCTTGAGTAAGATGACCGACATCGGTGATGTTTTTGATGTGCCGGACTTCGTATCCCGAATATTCGAGATAGCGGCGCAGAATATCTGCTGTCACGAAAGAGCGCAGATTTCCAATGTGAATATAGTCATAAACCGTCGGCCCGCAGGTATAAATCGAAACTTTGCCTTTATTTAAAGGTTTGAATTCTTGTTTGGATTTGGTGAGGGTGTTGTAGAGTCGCATAATGTAAAATTCAAAAATCAAAATTCAAAATGACAATGAAAAGTTAAAAATTATTTATCAAAAATACAAAGCACAACATCAGGCGGTTCTATCCCGTGGAAATACTTGCATAAAGAAGTATTTTTAACCGCGCATTTATATTTACTGGTTTTTTCTTTAATATTCCAAGGGCATTTATCCTGTTTCCATGTTATCTTTTTGGGATCGGTATTAAGATCAATATCCATATTAGTCCCTTTTAACTTCAATATTTTACTCATCAAAAACATTTTACATTTTTAACTGCCATTTTGCACTTTGAACTTTGCATTTTGAATTATTCTCCTTTTTTTATAATATCATTTCTAGATTATTTAGTATAATTGACTTTAGTTGAATAATGTTGTGCTCAAATACTTCTCTCCCCGGTCCGGGAAAATGGTGACAATGTTTCCGGATTTTATTTTTTTGGCAATTTCAAGGGAGGCAAACATCGCCGCGCCGGAGGACATCCCGCAAAAAATTCCCTCGCTCCGGACGACTTGGCGGGCCATATCAAAGGCGGCTTCGGTTTCGACTATGATGATATCGTCAAGTTTCGAGCGGTCGTAAATCACGGGGATGATAGCTTCCTCCATATTCTTGAGTCCTTGAATATAGTGTCCCTTCACCGGTTCGGCGCTCACAATTTTGACGCGCGGATTTTTTTTCTTGAGATATCTTCCTACCCCCATCAAAGTTCCCGAAGTGCCGATCGAAGCAACGAAATAATCAATTTTTCCATTCATTTGCTTCCAGATTTCAGCGGCGGTGGTTTCGTAGTGGGCGAGTACGTTATCATTATTAGAAAACTGGTCCGGGCAATAGTATTTTTCCGGGAATTTGGCGACGAGCTCTCTTGTTTTTTTGATCGCGCCGTCCGTTCCCAGTTTTCCGTCCGTGAGAGTTATTTTCGCGCCAAAAGCGGCGATCATTTTTCTTCTCTCGACTGAAACAGCGTCGCTCATCACGATTTCAACTTTATAATCTTTCACCGCGGCGATCATGGCGATAGCTATTCCCGTGTTTCCGGACGTGGCTTCGATAATAGTTTTGTTTTTTGTTAATTCACCTTTTTTTTCAGCTTGCTCAATCATTTTCAAAGCAATCCGGTCTTTGATGCTCCCGCCGGGATTTTGTCCTTCGAGTTTGGCGAAAATATTCACTTTTTTATTCGGATTGAGCCGATTTATCCGCACAATCGGCGTATTGCCGATGAGTTCCAGAATATTTTTTTCAATCATATTATTTTGTCATTCCGACCGAGTGAAACGAGTGGAGGAATCTACATGCATAAGCAGATGACTAGCCATTGCTATTGGACGCAGATCCCTCGACTACG
>PFVO01000007.1:0-38727 GCA_002790655.1 Candidatus Moranbacteria bacterium CG_4_9_14_3_um_filter_44_28
CCCCGAGCACGGAGGCTCGGGGAATATCTTTTAAGATTCAATATAGGAAAAGTATCGAGAAGAAAAAAAGCGGGTGAAATCCTAGACATCGAATGTCTACGATGCCCACAACAAAAAAACAATCTCAACCTTGCGTCTAGGCTGTTTTTCTTCTGTAGGTGTCGGACACCTATAAGCTTTATTTCCGCTCCTCCAGCTTCACCGGCACAGTTTTTTCTTCGCCTTTATGCCAGATTTTGAGGGAAATCGTGTCGCCGATGTTGAATTTAGCAATCAAGTCGCCCAATTGGTGGTTTTCATCAATTTTCTGTCCGTTCAGCTCAAGAATAATATCATTTTCCACGACCCCCGCCTTGTCCGCCGGGCTTCCCGGAACAACCGCTAAATCGGTCATTTTCTCGCCGCGAAGAACCAGCGCGCCGTAATCAAACGGCAAATTATTTTGTTTCTGCAAATCTTTTGTCACCGGAATATAGCGCACGCCGATGTACGGCTGAACGATCTTGCCTTTTGATTTCACGCTTTCAATGTCTTTTTTCACAAGATTTATCGGCAAGGCAAATCCAATATTTTCCGCGCCCTGCGCCATCGCCACGTTCACGCCGATCACCTGCCCGTTGATGTTCAGCAGCGGTCCGCCGGAATTTCCCGGATTAATAGCCGCGTCGGTTTGAATCACTTCGCTCAAAGTTTCCGCTTGGCCAAACCCATCGCCGGCCGTCACGTTTCTCTTGAGGCCGGAAATAATCCCCTTGCTGACCGTATTCCGGAACTCGCCGAGCGAATTCCCAATCGCGATAACCGTCTGGCCAATTTTGAGATTTGCTGAATCGCCGAGATCAAGCACAGGCAAACCGCTGGCGCTTATTTTGAGAATCGCGACGTCATTAGTCGGATCAATCGCCATCACTTGAGCATCGTATTTCTTTCCATCGTTTGTCATCACCGTATAGCTGGCTTCCTGATCAGAAACAACGTGTCTGTTTGTCGCGATCAAACCGTCCGCAGAAACTATAAAACCTGATCCCCCGCCGATTTCCTGTTTTTCTGTTCCTCTCTGATTATTTTGATTGCCGCTGCCGGAACCGAAAGGATTAAAAAAAGGATCAAAATCAAAAGGATTCTCAAAAAAATTCTGAATTTTGGGAACATCTTTGGAAATAATGATGCTCACCACCGCAGGAGACGCCTTTTCTACCGCTTTCACGATCGCCGATTCTTCATCGGGAACACTAACTGTTTGACTGGAGCTGCCGATATTACTGCTTTGCCTGGTCTTTCTTTCAAAAAATTTCGGCCAGAATTTCCCCTGCCCGAGATTTCCCGCCATAAAACCGAAAAGAGCGCCGAAAAAAGAGGAAAGAATAAATGAGATAATAACAACCGCGACCAGAAATTTTTTGTATGTTTTTATAATTTCTTTATTTTCTGAATTTAGCATAAAAACAAAATTGTCATTCCGACCGAGCGCAGCGAGTGGAGGAATCTTCGTGCATTTGCAAATGGGCAGTTATTAAGTTGCGCACGCAGATCCCTCGACTTCGCTCGGGATGACAAAAATAATATATTTATAACTTAACCAGTTTAACTTTCCAACGATATCGCGTTTACCGGACAGCTCGACACCACTTCATCGCAATTGCAATCCTTGCAAGATTCTGCGATCACATGTGATTTTCCGTTTTCCACTTTAAATACTTTGGGGCAAAGCGCTTCGCAAGTCCCGCAGCCGATGCAAAGTTCTTGGTTTACTTTGGGTTTTGGCATAGATTTCGTCTAATTATTACGATAATATTGATAATTTTATTTCGATATTCTCTACGAACTACGGAACAATTACGAAAATACGAAAAGCTAAAAGTAAAATATTCGTATATTCGTATGAGATTCGTAATTCGTAAAGAAATTTCCGTGCTATACATCTACTAATTTTACCAACTTTCCCCAATTCTCATCAATCTCTTTTTGCATTTCGTCAATTATTTTTTCCCCTCCCGACTTAAAGAGGTGTTTGAATCTCCCCTGCGTTTTGAGAAATTCCTCAAGCGGTTTTGGATTCTCGGTCGCCCAGTTTATCTTGTATTTTCCGTCAAAATATTCCCAAAGGGGCCAGAAATTCGTTTCCGTTGCCAATCTGCCAATATTCACATACTGCGAAGTGGGGAATTTCCAGAGATTCGTGCAGGGCTGAAGTACGAGCAAAAATCGCGGTCCTTCGATCTCGAAAGCTTTTTTAGCTTTCATTTTCAAATCATCAAGATAAGCAGCATTGGCTTGCGCGGCGTACTTTAAGTGATGAGCGATTACGATTGACATCAGATCTTTTCTTTTTTCTTTTTTCCCGAAGCTCATTTTTCCGGCCGGCGTTGTTTCCGTATCCGCTCCATAGGGAGTTGCTCCACTCCGTTGTCCGCCCGTGTTCATATAGGCTTCATTGTCGTAACAGACATAAATAAAATCATGTCCTCGTTCCAAAGCGCCGGATAAACTTTGCAGGCCAATGTCATAAGTTCCCCCGTCTCCGGCAAATACTACAACCTGAATTCTTTTTTCTTTGGAAATTTTGCCGCGCTTGCGGAGCGTCTTGATCGCTCCGTCAATCCCCGCCGCTGTCGCTCCTCCGTTTTCAAACGCGCTGTGGATATAGGGAACTTTCCATGAGGTATAAGGATAAAGCGTCGAAGTAACTTCAAAACACCCGGTTACATTCACCACCACGACCGGATCCGCCGTCGCGTCAAGAACCGTCCTCACAATCGCCGGAATCCCGCATCCGGCGCAGGTAGAATGACCAGGGGCAAATTTTTGAGCTAGATTTTTATTCATCTATTTTAATCCGATATATTTTATTTCTCTCCCTTTTTGATCATCCTCAAAAACTTTTTTGATATCGTCTTTGAAAATTTCCCGACCGCCCAAGCCATAGATGTAAGATTGAATTGAAAATTGAGAATTGAGAATTGAGAATAAACTATTTTTTATCTCACTATACAATGGCGGAATGCTACCAAGCGAAACAGTTCTATCAAAAACAGCTATTTTTTTTACGTTCTTAAGCGCTTCGGTGATTTGCTCGTAGGGAAATGGACGAAAAAGTTTTATTTTCAATAATCCCACCTTTTCTCTTTGTTCCCGGAGCTCATCTACCGCCACTTTGGCCGTTCCGGCAGTTGAACCGGCAACCACAATCGCTTTTTCCGCATCATCCAGTTGATAACTTTCAAGGACATCATAATTTCTCCCGGAAATTTTCTCGTATTCTCCAAATATTTCCCCAATTTCCCCTATCACCCCATCCGTCGCCTCAATCTGCGCCCGCTTGAATTCAAAATAGAAATTGGGAAGCGCCACCGGCCCGAAAGTTTTCGGATCTTCGAAGTCTAATAAATAATTTTTCGGATTATATTCGCCGATAAATTTTTTCACGACTGAATTTTCCAAAATTTCCAAATTTTCAACCGAATGAGAAGTTGTAAATCCGTCCATAATCACCATCGCGGGAAGCCTCACTTTTTCCGCGAGCCGAAGAGCGATGAAAGTGTTGTCATAAACTTCCTGCACGTTCTCGCAAAAAATCTGGATCCAGCCTGAATCTCTCACAAACATCACATCCTGATGGTCGCCGTGAATATTGATCGGCGCCGAAAGCGCCCGGGTGCTCACCAGCATCAGAATCGGAAGCCGCATACCCGCGGCAATCGGCAAAACCTCGCTCATGAGCATTATCCCTTGAGAGCTGGAGGCCGTCATCGCCCGCGTGCCCGCCGCCTGCGCCCCCACGGCCGCGCTCATCGCGCTGTGTTCCGATTCAACATCAATAATTTCCGTATCGGCTTCACCATCAGCCACCATTTTAGCAAAAGTTTCGATAATCGGCGTTTGGGGCGTGATCGGGTAAACCGGCATCACGTCGGGGTTGATTTGCCGAAGAGCTTCCGCGGCAGCGGCTCCGCCGGTGAGAGCTTTTTTATTTGTCTTATCTGTCTGATAGGTCATATTAGTTTTTCCCCATTTTTATCGCTTTTTGCGGACAAACAGTCGCGCAAACGCCGCAACCTTTGCAAATATCATAATCAATGTCGGCTTTTCTTTCCGAATCAAAATCAATCGCCGCTTCTGGACAAAACAAAAAACACGTCCCGCAGCCGATGCAGGTTTTCTTGTCCACCGCCGGTTTCATATACCGCCAATTGCCGGTTTTGGGAGACTTTTTTATGTCGTGTTTGATGATGGCGCCTTCTTCGATTTCTTGCCAATTCATAATTTTACGAATTACGAATACGCTTCGCTTTACGAATATACCAATTACGAATTTGCTGTATTCGTATATTCGTACAGATTCGTAATTCGTAAAGACTACAAACTATCATAAGCTTTCTCAATCGCCTGCACATTTTTTTCCGTTTTTTCGGCGCCGATTTTTCCCGTATATTTTTCCCGAAAAACATCAACCACGTTTTCAAGTTTCACGATTTCTGTCACTTTCACCAGCTTTCCCAAAACGGCCGTATTCGGCCGCGGCTCGCCGATTATTTCAAGCGACAATCCGGTCGCGTCAATAGGATAAATATTCCCGATATAACCAGTTTTTTGCTTGACCGTTTCGCGGTCCGAGGTCGTGTTCACAATCATTGATTCATTTTCATCGAGATTTTTCGTCGCGTCAACAATGCCGAGCAGGGTTTCATCCAAAATAACCACTACGTCCGGATCCACCACCGGCTCGTGAGTCTTGATCGGCTCATCGGAAATTCGAACATATGTGCGAATTGGCGCCCCCGTCCGCTCTGGCCCAAAATCCGGAAAAGCCTGTACGAATTTTTGCTCGTGAAGAGCCGCCTGCGCCAAAATTTCCGCCGCCGTTTTCGCCCCCTGCCCTCCGCGGGCATGAAAAATTATTTCGAAGATTTTCTTGTCGAGTTTCACGAAACAATTATACCACAAAGAAATCCAAAAAGAAATCGGGCCGCAAAGCCCGATTTCCAAATAAAATACTAGATATTTAATATCCCCCTCGCGGGGGACCACCCGCTAGGGTGGCTACTTCCCCAATTCCTCATCCAAAGTCTTCTTTAGTTCCTCATAGCTCACTACTCCCCCGAAAAACTGGTCGTTCACAAAAAAGGCGGGAGTGCCGGAAATTCCGAAATCCTGCGCCATTTTCTGGTCAGCTTCGATCCTGTCTTTCGGCTTGTTTTCATCGACACACTGATTGAACTTGGCCGCATTGAGTCCGAGAGTTGCGGCATAAGTCTTGAATTTCGCTGTTCCTTCCGTATTCTGCCAGTCGCTTTGCGTGGCATAAAGTTTGTCCGCCATCTCCCAAAATTTCCCCTGCTCTCCGGCGCAATCAGCCGCGACTGCCGCGTTCATCGCTTGCTTGTGAAAATCAAGCGGGATATGTTTATAGACAAACAAAACTCTGTCTTTGTACTCGCTCATCGCTTTTTTATAAGAATCGTAAAAAGTCTTGCAGTACGGACATTGAAAATCACTGAAGAGCACTACTTTCACTTTCGCCTCTTTCGCGCCAATTTGCGGGTCATCATCTTTCACTTCGGGAGTTTCCAAAAATTTTCCCGCTTTGATGCCAACCTGCTCCGTGTCCATAAGATAAGACGAATCTTTTTTGGAGAAAATTGCCTCTGCCTGGGCGTAAACATCCGTCTTGGTCACGTTTTCATCAAAGATGAAAGCGGGAAGGCTTTTGATTTTATATTTTTTAATAACTTCCTTCCCTTCATCCGAATCAGCCTCGACTTTTCTGGCAAGCATCGTTGGAATGACCCGCTTCATCCACTTAAGCGGTTCGGTCGGATCGCAGGCCTCGCATTTGCTGTCAGTAAAAACCTGCACATTGACAACCGGCTCATTGAAGGAAACCCAGGTTTTCCCGTCAAAAGGAAAAACATCGACGCTTTTCAAGACGCGCGGGGAAACTCCCTGCTGGCCGAAAAATTGGGCTACGTCCACAAAAACGCTTCCGATCAGCAGACCTGAAAGCAAAATGACAATTGAGACATAGTTTTTCATTTTCTTCTTGCACAGCTCGCTACAGGCAGAATTATCTTTTTCTCTGCTTTCTCCCTCCCTTTGAATCATTTCTTCTTTTTGTTCTTCCATGGAAATATTCTTAATGATAAATTGCTACTGGCTTTCCGGCTGGCTGGCGCCACCGCCCTGATTATTTTCTTGCGTATCCGCCGGCGCTTCCTGCGTGCTCTTTGTTTCCGGCTTCATCAAATCAAAATCCTGTTTCATATCGGCTGTCAGATAATCACCATACCCGATGGTAATTCTTTTTTTGGCCTCTGTTTTCACGGCTACTCCCACTAAAAAACCCAAAATGAAAATGAGAAGATAATTGATCATCTTTTCGTTAATCCTCATTTTTTTGCCGAATTCCGAAATTTTTTCTTTCATACTAGGCAGAGTAGCAAAAGAATCAATTCAGCGCAACATTGACAGAAACGCAAAAATGTGATTTTGGAATACTTAATTTATATTGTCACTGAATTCCCGCCTGATCATTGATGTTGACATCATACCGGTCGCAAAACCCTTCCGGAACCTCCAAAACCAACCCCGCCGCGGAAGGCGAAGTGAAAACCCGGTCATCTTGCGGAGAAATATTTTTCTCGCAACCAATTACCCGACCCCTTTCGATCCAGATAATATCAATCGCAAACTGCATGCCCTTCATCCAAAATCTCTGAAAATCGTTTTTTGGCATCGCAAAAAGCATCCCGCGATTTTCCAAGAGTTCCCTTCTTCCCGCCAGCCCCTGCTCGATTTTTTCGGCTGTATCAACAACTTCCGCTTTGACAAAAGTGTTTTTGAAATAGACGCGGCGAATCGGATTCCAGTATTTGAGTGAATATAATTCACTGGAAATGTAGTTGAGAAGAATGGCAAGTATGACTACGCCGATAACAATGCTGAAAGTGATGATTTTTGATTTCGTTGACATAATTCAGCCCCTGATTGCCCCAATTACCCTGATTATCCTAACCAACCCGAAATAAAAAATTGAAAACAAAACAATGAAAATCACTTTTCCCATCGCCGAAACATTGAGCGCGACGAGTCCGATCAAAATGCTCGCCGCCGCGACCAAAACCACAATCAATCGCTCGTCTAATCCCAATTTTAGCAGTTTATGGTGCAGATGTCGATTGTCTCCGCCGGAAAATATCGACTGTCCGGCTCGATGCCTTTCCCAGACCACATTCGCAAGATCCAAAACTGGAATAAGCGTCGCCATGAGAACGGTCGCGATTTTGGCTCCGGCGAAAATGGAGAGGCTCGCCAGAAGAAAGCCGAAAAACCAAGCTCCCGATGTTCCCGCCAGAATTTTGGCCGGATGCCAGTTGAAAACCAGAAATCCCAAAATTGCCCCACCGGCAATCGCGGCGAGTATCGCCACTGCCGGCTGGTTGACGTGTGGCAGAAGGCTCAAGAAAAAAATCGTCCCAAGAGCCACGAGCGTCACGCTTGCGGAAAGACCGTCAATTCCGTCGAGCCAGTTGAGGGAGTTTATGAAAAGTAAAAAGTAAAAAGTAAAAATGAAAAAGTACAGAAATGGATTATTTAAATTTATTATGCCACCGAAAGGATTAGTAATGTAATCACTTTTCACTCCAAAACTTATCGCAGAAACAGCAATAACAATTTGAGCCGCCAACTGCCATTTCCAGTTTATATTCTTGAGATCGTCCCAAAAGCCAAAAATGAGAATCATGAGACTCCCAACGATTATTCCGGATATGGGCCGAGTTATCACTAGATCGGCGTTGAAAAAAATTGCTAAGACAAAAATGAGAATCACAACTCCCCCGCCAAGTCTTTTAAGGCTAAGCCTTAGCGGCGAAGGCTTAGCCTTAAAATTGCAACCTATCCGCAACAAAAACCAAATCGCGATGGTCGAAAAAATAAAAGAAAAAAGAAATGGGAGAATAAATTTTGTCTGCACTTGACCGAAAGTTAGAATTATGATACTATTGCATATCGTAAGGCCTTGCCTTTACGATATAATTTTGGCTTAATAAATCGGGACGCGTGGAGGGATCTGCGCTCATAAGCAAATAGCAAGCCATAGATTTAATTACCAAGATTTCTCGACTCCGCTTCGCTCCGCTCGAAATGACAACAAAAAAATCATTCAGAAAAAAATTATAGTGAATCCCCCAAATCAACCCATTCCGGATTATTTTTCTCAATCAATTTTACTTTCTTTTCTCTTCTCCATCTCTTTAGTTGCTTCTCTCTTTCGATCGCGCTTGCGATGTTTGTGGTTTGTTCGTAGTACACCAGTTTGTCCATATTGTACTTTTTCGTAAATCCCGGTATTAATTTATTTTTGTGCTGCCAGACTCTTTTCGGTAAATTACTAGTGACGCCGATATACAAAGTTCTTGAATTATTAGTCATTATATAAACTGCGCAATAGTCATATTTCATCTTTATTTTACTTGTCATCCCGAGCGGAGTCCCGCCTCGGCGGGACGCAGTCGAGAGATCTACGCGCATTAGCAATTGCTGGCCATACACTTATGCACAAAAATTTCTCCACTCCTCCGGCTTACGCCGGAGTTCGGTCGAAATGACAATAAAAAAATAATCGCTCGGGATGACAAAATAAATACAATATACAAAATACCGGATACTAAATACCAGATATCCCCCTCGCGGGGGACCACCCGTTAGGGTGGCTCTTTCCTCACCTTTTCCGTTACCCAGAATTCGCCGAAATATTTGCCGAAAAGAATACGCGTTTGAGCGTCAACAGCCGGCATAGCACCCAAAAAAGGCGCAATGATCGGAACCAATGTCCACTGGAGGAACATATAAATATATCTTTTGCGGGAATATTTCGCCGGCCGTGGCGGAAGAAGCATCAGACTCAAAAACATCGAAATGACCAGACCCACCAAAGCCATGTTCATCAGATAGCGGGTTATATAGGGAAGATTGTGCGCCAAAACGCTTTGCCCGAATACCGATCCTCCGATTATAACCGGCAGCCACCCAAGAAGAGCAATGATGAAAGCGTTGGTCGCCCAGGACCAGTGACCCTCAAGCATAATGAAAAGATGGCGAATTTTTTTGCGAAAAGGAATTTTCCGGTTGGCGAGAAGCGCCCGCGCCAAAAGCGGGAAGTTTTCAATTCCGTAAGCCCAGCGCCGTTTCTGTTTGTACTGATTGACGATTGTTTTCCAGTAACCCTTTGCCAGCACCGCGTCGAGGGAAACCGGAAGATAGATGGGCTTGACTTCATAATCGCCGTTAAAATAGGCGTAACATTTCCAAAAAATGAGACTGTCTTCCGAAATCACGTTCACCGGCCAATAGCCGACGTCAACAATCGTTTTCAGAGGCTCCGAATGAGAGGAAAAGGTGACCATATGTTCCGGCCGCATTGCTTCGACCATATGCCAAAACGAGGAACCGGTGACGATGATCCTCACGAAAGCGTTCGTATCCCAGATATTGTTGTGGTACATCGGGAGCGGCTGATAGGCAAATTGGAGGCGTCTCGGCTCGGTAATATACTTAAGAGTCAGCGCCGCAAAATACTGGGGATGAGCGCAGGTGTCGCAGTCAAAATTGGAAAGAATGACGTTTTCAAGAGGAATATTTTTAGCTTCAAGATACTTCTTCAATTCTTTTGCCGCATAGGTCGCATTTGCCGATTTCATTTTCATCTCGCCCGGCATAACTTTGTGAACCGTCGTGATAAAATCAAAAAATTTTCCCTCAAATTTCTCCTTAAGATATTTAATTTTGCGATTTCTTCTTTGAGAATCCTCTCTTTCCTCAGTCGCCAGCAGTATGATGAATTTTTCGTTGGGATATTTTGAATCCGCGACAGCCTGGATGGCCGGCTCGATTATTTGAGCGTCTTCATTGGCCGTAGGAAGCATAACGGCGTGATAAACTTCCTCCCACCCCAGAAATTTTGACTTGTCTCTTTTGAGAACTTCATTTATTTCCTTTCTCAATTCTCTCACAGCGCGCAATTTCTTTTTGATTTTTTTCCGCTTTCGGGAGAAAAAGAGCCAGCGTTTTCCAAAGTACTCTTTTTTTATTTTTTTATACTCACTTGAGATTTCATCGAAAAAATTCTCCGGTTTGTCCAGTTTCCGGCAGGCATTCATCCAGTCAATTCTCTTATGGCGCTGCATTTTTCGGAAAGCGACTATTGAATAAGCGGCAATATAGATTGTTCTGTAAAGCCAGTAAATATCGAAAGCAATTATAAAAACTGCCACCCATACCGGCAGCAGAAAGGAAAAAACAAACATACCGATCAGCGTGAACCAAGTTAGGACGCCGGGAATCACCTCAAAAAAACGCTGGAGGCGGTGGTCGCGGGGATCAGTTGCGCGAGGATCGGGATAGGAAAACATGAAAAGTCTCTACGAATTACGAATCAAATACGAATATACGAATGAATGTTCAGGCTTTAATCGCATGAAATAAGATTGATTCGTATATTCGTACAAAATTCGTAGTTCGTAGAGAAATCAAAAATTAATCAGTATCACGCTTCCCAATCCAACCGCCATCAGACATTGAATCACCAGCGCCATCAGGGCAAAAAGATACGAGATCAGCCTTTCTTTGTAATAGAAAAATCTCGAGAGGACAACGTTTACCAAAAGAAAAGCGAGGGCAAGCGCCGGCATAAGAAAAACATTTCGCCAGTCGCCAATAGCATCTATTCCAAAATAGACATTGTAGTGCAGAATCATCGGCTGATCTGTCGGCTTGACTATCCGCCAAATCGCAAACCACATTCCCGCGTTAGCCAAAAGAGCCAGAGCAAAAGAAAAAAACACCGTCGGATCGGTCCAATACCCGTGCCAGAAGAATCTATGAAATTTTTTCCGAAGTTTGTTTTTCCAGTCTTTGTTCATCATCCTGTCCGCTAGTTAATTTATCTTGTTTTTCTTCTTCCAGTTCAATTACTCTCGTTTTTTCTAAGCGCATTTCATATCTGTCCATTTTTTTCTCCGTATCAATATATTTATTGTGAGCATTTTTCAGGTGCCCTCCCAGTATCAAAAAATCATCTCTTATTTTTCTAAAATCATTTTCAATCCGACCAATTTCCTGAAGAATTTTACTTATATTTTTTGCGATCTGATACTGCCGAATTCCTCTCATTACGGTCACAAGATAGACATAAAAAGTGCTGGGAGAAACCGGAAAGACTTTTTTTCTGGTCGCGTAGGCATAAAACTCTCCAAAATTATGACTTATCATCTGATGATAAACATTTTCTGCCGGAATATACATAAAAGCAAAATTGGTGGTTCCCTCTCCCGGCAAAATATACTTTTTTGATATTGAATCGATGTGTTTTCTGACGTCAATTAAAAATTGCTTTGCAAACATCTTTTTTTCGTCTTCATTGTCAACTTCAATTGTTTTCTTAAAATTTTCCAGAGGGAATTTAGAATCAACAGGTATGATTTCTTTATCTAATTTTACAATTGCGTCCACTATATCACCGCTCTTAAAAGAATATTGCAATTCATATTGGTCTCTGCTTAACACCTGTTTTAGCATATTTTCAAGAAAGAATTCTCCTAATCCTCCTCTCATTTTTGGAGTTTTTAACACTTCTTGCAATGAAGCGATATCTTTCCCCACATCATGCAATTTTTTCGTCTCCTCGTGAAGAGACACCAAGTGCGTCTTTACATCCGTAAATGAACGGTAAACCCTATCTACGCTCACCGAATGCTCTCCTAATCTCTGATCAACGCTCTTCTGGATCGTTCCCAGGTTTTGTGAAAGAAGCTGAATCTGGTTAGTGATATTCGAAACTATTTCCGCATTTTTCCGGTCAAGCTCCTGGCTCGCTTTTTCATTAAGTTTTCGGCGCAAAGAGAGAATAAAGCCCGCGAGGGCCAGGATAATGAGGATGAGAAGAAAAATAAAAAAGTATATAAGAGACATAGAAATTTTTATTGTCATCCCGAGCGCAGTCGAGGGATCTTCGTAAATTATCTAATGGCAAGCTACTGCCTATTCATATAGATTCCTCCACGCATCCCGATAAATCAGGATTTGGTCGGAATGACAACCCAAGAAACCTACTTTCTCCTATTCGCTATCTCCTTCAAATTCGGGATTTTGCAGATGATTTCTTCATAGGGATTTTCCAGAAATTCCATAATGAATTTGTCGAGCATGTCGGTCCGGTACTTAAACTCTTCCAAACTCAAAAGAGAATAATTTATTTCCTTTCCCACTTCAGCTTCCATATTTTCCAAAAGATGCTTCAGCTTGGCCTTGCTTAATTCGTCGCCGACAATAAGAAGATCTGCCTTTCCTTTCGGATAATTCAAAAATACTCCCGAAATCAGGGCCAGTTTCACTCTTCCAAGGTTTTTTATCTGGCTCAGACTGCGGCATTCGGGCATAGTGTTTGATTTCATGACAAGATTGCGAAGCTCCGGATAGAAAATAAAATCCCGATTGGTGTGAAAAAACCTTCGCCTCTTCCTCATCCGGGTAATGATCATTCTCATTTTTGCAAGCTTTCCGAGCTCCCGATTAATATGCGCCGCATTTATTCTGTTTTTCTGGACCAATTCCGAAAACGAATATTCCTGCTTGTCGTTGAGCATGAAGAATTTTATGAGCCGCGCTTTCACGCGGGAGTCAAAAAGCTGGGAAAATATTTCGGACATCGCATTAAAAAAGTTAATTTTAAGCTTCGAAAAACTGGTAACAGTATAATCGTTTTTTGGAAAAAAGTCCAATCTCTTCGCGAAATACATAACTTGTAACGCGCAATACAAGAGTTTTCAGGCAGGCTCCTTTTTTTCTTGCGTTATGCGTTGTAAGTCATACATCGCATGTCGAATTGATATTTTTCGTTGTTTTCTCTATAATGTTCCCAAAAGCCCGACTATGACTCATCTATCCAAAAAACGCAAAAATGGCTATCCCAAGGGGGTTTTTAGGGATGTTTTTATCTGTTCCAAACAGGAGCTTTCCCCGTTTGGAACTGTTTTCACTTTCAGCGCGGACAACATCGAAGAGCAAAAACTGGGAACTATTTTCGGTATCATAAAAATCGACGACCATTCGGAAAATTCTTCTTATGTGGCAAATTTGCTGACCTCCGTCATAAAAAAAGAATATTTTTCAAAACCTCATCGCCCGGCTGAAGAAAGTTTTGAGGCAAGTCTTCGCAAAGCCAACCTGGCTCTGGCGGAACTGGCCCGCCATGGATCGCTGGGCTGGTCCGGAAAATTGAATTTCACAAGCGGCGCGCTGGAGAGAAACAATCTGCATTTCGCCTGTCTGGGAAAAGTTTCCGTATATCTTTTGCGCGGCGGGCAAATTGCCGAAATAAGCCGCGATCTTGAAGAGGGGCTGGATGCCGAAACGCATCCGCTCAAAACTTTTTCCAATATTTCAAGCGGCAAGCTGGAAAAAGGCGACAAATTGATTCTAACAACCTATGACCTTTCGGAAATATTTTCCAAAGAAGAGCTCCGCCAGAATGCGGCTCACTTTTCCCGCGAGGAATTTCCGGGACTTCTTGAAATGTCACTTCGGGCCAACAGCGAGCTTGCCGGAATAATTGTCATTGATCTTGTTGACGAATCCGAAGCCAAGCCCGCCATTGTCGAGGCGCCCCTTATCGGCGGGGAAAAAATAAGGAAAATTGACTCGTTCGTCGGATTTCCCGAAGAAGAATCTTCAGCCGGCCCCGGTGCTTTGGCGCCTGGGGAAGAATTTCGTCTGACTTTCCGGCAAAAATTCCCGACGCTTTTGAAAAATCTTCCCGCTTATGTTTCTGACAAAGCAAAAAGGCTCTTTTTAAAGTTAGCTTCATTCTTTCAGCGCTCTTTATATAGAGAAAAGACGCTGTCGGCCATATACAGCTCGGGAAGAAAAATCGGACGGGGGCTGGCAGGCGCAAAAAACAAATTTCACTCACTCGAGCCCGCTAAAAAGAAGGCCGTTTTGGGAATTTTGGGAGGCGTTGCCGCGATTGCGGCTGTCGCGCTGATTGTTTTCTGGACAAAGGGCAAAAAAGCCGCTGAACCGGCCCCGCAGCCGGGAAATGTTCCGGCTGAAACCCAGCTCCCTCTGGCTTTGGACGACATTGAAGCCAGAGCCGTTGAAAATATTGAAGAGGTTGCCAGTCTTCCGCAAGAAGGCAATCGGTTCGCCATTCTCGGCGAATCTTTGTACGCCATATCCGGAAAAGACAGAATCGTGACCAAAATCAATCTCGATTCAAAAGCTACAGAAGAAATAAAAAGCAGTCTTTCTTCCGGAAATTTCGGATTGATATCCGCTATGCCCCACCTAAAGGCCCTTTTCATTCTTACGGAAGACAAAAAAGTTATTGCCCTCACTCCCATCAACAAAAATTTTCAGGACAACACCATCTCGCTTCCCGCAAATACAAGGGCGCGGGACATCAAAAGTTACCTGACCTACCTCTACATCTTAGACATAGCCAATAATCAGGTCTACCGCTATCCCCGCGCCGAGGGCGGATTCGGTGAAGGCCAGGCCTGGCTAAGGTCTGTTTCTGACCTCAAAAACGCAAAAGGCATTGCCATAAACGATGATTTATATCTTGCTGAAAACGAGAAAATCACCCCCTATCTTCAGGGCAAAAAAGATGAAAAAATCAATTTCGATTCTTCGCAAACTCCGCTTTCCATTGACATAATATATTCCGAACCGGAAATGGAATTCGTCTATGTTCTCGACAGCAAAAACCGCCGCATAGTGCGCTACACAAAAGACGGGAAAATCTCGGCGCAGTATCTGAATGAATCAATTTCAGAAGTCAAAGACTTCGCCGTTGACGAAAAAAACAAAACAATATATCTTCTTCAGGGAAATGAAATAAAGAAATTTTCAATCGAATAGAAAAATTGCAACGCGCAAAAAGAAAAAGAGCGATTAACGCTCCTTTTTCTAATTTCTTATTTGCAGATATCATTTCAAGTTAACTGTTGCTCCCGCTTCTCCCTTGTTTTTCTAAATCTTTGATTTAGCCAAAAACAAGAGGACCCCGCCGAATGGCGGGGTTCCAGCTTTACTTAAGATTAACTGTTGCTCCCGCTTCTTCCAGTTTTTTCTTTATTTCCTCCGCTTCGGCTTTGGCAACTTTTTCCTTGATTACCTTCGGAGCGGCGTCGACAAGGTCTTTGGCGTCTTTCAGGCCTTTGCCGGTAATTTCGCGGACAGCCTTGATGACGTTGATTTTGGCGTCGCCCGCCGCGGCAAGTTCGATGTCGAACTCGCTTTTTTCGGGAGCCGCTTCACCGGCCTCCGCGCCAGCCGCCCCGCCAGCGGCGGGGCCAATTGCCATAACTGGAGCGGCCGCGCTCACGCCGAATTTTTCTTCGAGAACTTTCACCAGCTCCGAAAGCTCAAGAACAGACATTTTTTCAATCTGTTCAACAAGAGCTTTGAATTTCTCTGGTACTTCGACCGGCTTTTTTTCCTCGTCAGTCGTTTCATTTTTTGCTTCTTTGGTCATAATAATTGAATTAAAAATTACGAATTATGAATTATGAGGTGAAAATATGGTATTTCGAGAGTATTGCGTTTTGGACTGCTCTGCAGGACAGGTTAGCCTACTCGAGAAATATCATATTTTCACCGATTTTATTACTTGGTATCTCCAATTACCTTCAACACCCCGACCAAATTTCTCAAATTTCCCGCTAAAGCGTTTACAAATCCCGAAACCGGCGCATTGATCAAACCGACCAGCTTCGAGAGCAATTCCCCGCGCGAAAGCAGTTTGGAGAGCGCAATAACTTCTTCGCCGGAAATAACCTTGTTTTCCAACACGCCCTGCAAAATTTTGAAATTTTCATTTTCTTTTGAAAAATTTGCCAGAACTTTCGCGGCCGATACTTCGTCGGCATTGCCGATCGCCACTCCGATTTGCCCTTCCATATTTTTCACATCTGTTTCGATGCCGGCGTTCTTGAAAGCCAACTCGATCAATTTTTTCTTGGTGATTTTGTAGCTCGAGTCATTCTTTCGCAGTTCATCGCGAAGATTTTTCATCTTGGCCACACTTGTTCCGGTATAATCAGAAAAAATCATAACCTTTCCGGCCTTTATTTTTTCGGACAAATCTTTAACCAAATTCTCCTTTTGAGATCTTGATAACATAAAAGCCTGCTTCCCACAGACTTGAAATCACGGCAAATGCCGCCGCTTCCTAACCAGGACTTATGTTTATGCCTGATTTCTGTGGAAAGTTTTATTCAATTTCAACTTCACTATTCTATAAAATCCCGTAAATTATGTCAATAGACCGAGGCAAGAAATTAGAATTTTGAAAGTATCGCGTTCTGCCCGACTTCGTCGGGGCAGGTTAGCCTACTTGAAAAATTTTAATTTCTTGCCTTATTTTTTCAACGCTATAACCCATATTTCACCTTATTCTCCTCATGCTCCTCGAGTGTCTTTGAAAAAATCGTTTTTCCGGTTTCGGGGTCGGTGAGAAAATAATTATAATCAGTTTCTTTCGGATAAACCGCCGCCAGAATCGAATTCATTCCCGGATTATTTATCGGACCCGGGGGAAGGCCTTTATTGATATAAGTATTATAGGGCGATGGCGTCCGCGTGTCCTCATAAGAATACTGCTTTTTTTCTCTTCCTAAAACATAGGCGATAGTGGCGCAACTCTGAAGCGGCCTACCCTGATCGATTCGCTTCCAAAAAATTCCGCTTACTATCTTCATATCTTCGGGAGTTTTCACTTCTTTTTCAAGAATGCTCGCCATTGTCACAATCTCATAAATAGTTTTCTCTCTCTTCTCTATCTCAACTCTCATATCTCTTGTTAGTTTCTCATCAAAATTAAGAAGCATCCGATTGATAATATCCGCCGCGCTGGCCTCCCTGAAAAAAATATACGTGTCGGGAAATAAATAACCTTCAAGACTGGCCTTGGCCGGCTTATCTTTCAGAAAATTATAGTCTGACTTAACTCCGCAACTGCATTTAACTTTCTCCAAGAATCCATTTTTTTCAAAGCCTTTTTCCTTCAAGACTTCTTCCATTCTTTTGGCGCTGGTTCCTTCCGGAAAAGTTACTTTGATTTCATTCGGAACGACTTCACCGATTGAGATCACCTGCACAATTTCCGGAATGGTCATCGAACCGCGAAGCTCGTACTTTCCAGCTTGAAGTTTCTCCCGGCTTCCGGTTTTCCAGATGTAATAATCGAAATACAAATCATTTTCGATAAGTTGCGCTTCTTTGAGCCTTTCCCCGATTTCCTTCACGCCCTCTCCATCTCTGATTTCGAAAGCTTGGGAAATATTTCCAGTGCCGTGCGAAAAGTACACTTGGCGGTGAAACCAGTATCCAAGAAGCAAAACGATGGCCAAAAAAACAAAACCTTTTTTGAAAAAAGATTTTGGCCGCAGTTTATCGTTTTCGATCCGGATATAGTGCACAGAAATAATTATAGCAGATTTTTTGATTTGGGCAAAATTTTAGCGCGACCCAACATGTGTGCCGCGCTTTGCTATGCAATAAATCTCGCTTAGATTTTTTTTGCTTCTTCTTTGTGTAAATAGCAGTAATAGTCCCGCGGTTCGGCTTTGCCCTCCTTTATTCTCTTGACTTTAGGCCAGGCTAGATAGGTTGGACAGCCTGAGAAAGAACATCTGCGTCTTGGCAAATTATGCGATAAATGATTGGCCGACACGTCGAGTGAATATACCAGCGCGCTATCCAGTCCATTTTGACCACCCCGACGCTTTCTGCTATGATGATTTATTCCCGCCGTGTCTCGTCCATCCCTCATTTTTAATCCTCCTTGTGTAATATTTTTAAGGCTGATTTACATTTTTACATTTGAGCCGTTGCTCATTATCCCTATTTATGCACAAAAAAACAGGCTTGTCAACCCAAAAAAATTTTTCTATTTTCTTTCTCCTATTTTATATGAATATTATTCCCCAATTATTTGCAGTGCGATTTGGCGCGAGCGGGCGTTGTCGAGTTCCACCGCGAAAATTCTCTGCCATTTTCCAAGCTGCAAATCGCCTTTCATGATATTCAAATAGCAGCTCGTTGGCAGAAACGTCGCTTTGCAATGAGCATGTCCGTTGGCGCATTCGTCGCCGCACATATTTACCGTGCGGATGTCAAAATTATCATGCATATATTTCGTTGTTCGAGGAGCGACTTTTTCCAGAACTTTCTTGATATCCGAAATCAAAAGCGGTTCCGCTTCTTGAACTAAAACTGCCATCGTCGTGTGGAGACTTTGAATATTTATTACACCTCTCTTTATTCCGGCTTTTTTCAATTTTGCCTTGATTTTGTCCGTGATGTCGATGAAATCCAATGTCGTCGCGGTTTTAAGCCTGATAATGTGATTGATAAGCTTCATAGATTTAACTAAAACTTAATCTAACATTTTATGCCCAATAATACAAGAGGCAAAATATCTGATACTTAAGGCGAAATATAATATACGAAATTAAAATCTTGCTTCTTTATCAATGGTCATTCTCTTCTTAAGCGACCGGCCGCCGCGGCGCTGAAGCGTGATGATGCGATCTTTGTCGTGGTGGATTTGGTTTTCCAGCTCTTCATAAACGCTGTCAATCGAGCCCTCAATGAATTCGGTTGTGTCTTCCCCACGATAATCCTGATAGGGCGTGTGAAACATCACCTCCACCCGAAATTTCCCCTTTTTGTCAAGATTAATTTCCACCTCCACTGAAATCACCGCGTCTTCGCTAAAAGATTTGAAAAATTTTCCCAATTTTTCGATTTTTTCAGTGACATAATTCTTTGTTCGTTCATCAATTCTTACCTCCTTGAATAGAAAACGAATGTTCACAATTTCTTTATGTAAAAACTTAATCCCCAAAATATTTTTTCTATTTTATATCTACTATTTTATATGTTACCTTATTTCTCCTTCTTCCCCTACTTGATCCAGCTTCACCGACAAAACTCTTGAAACCCCGTCAGTACTCATTGTAACGCCATACAAAACCGAGGCCTGGCGCATTGTTTCCCGGTTGTGGGTGATGAGGACAAACTGGGTCTCGTGCGAGAACTCCTGCAAAATTCTTCCGAAGCGCCGGGAATTAGCCTCGTCGAGCGCCGTTTCAATCTCATCCAGAATCGCAAAGGGCGGAGGACTATTGGCAATAATGGCAAACAATAATGCCTGCGACGTCAAAGCCCTTTCCCCGCCCGAGAGTATATTGAGCCCGGAAATTCTCTTCCCGGGAGGGCAGACTTTGATTTCAATTCCAACTTCCTTCGGCCCCTCCTCTTCCTCCGCTGCTTCTTCATCCATATTTTCCGCACTATCCGCCTCATCCGCTTTTTCTCCGCTAATATCCTTGATATTTCTCCTCATTTCGATTTTCGTTTTCACGAGCTCCGCACTCCCTCCCCCGAATATTATTTTGAAATACTTCGAAAATTCAGAATCCACTTTTTTGAAAGTTTCCTCGAAGGAACCTTTTATTCTCTCATCCATTTCCTTGATGACTTCCGCAAGCGACCCAATCGCTTTTTCAAGATCTTTTGACTGGCCGGTGAGAAAATCATACCTTTTTTGAGTTTCTTCGTATTCTTCAATAATCAGCGGGTCAATCGCCCCGATCTGTTCAGAAAGGGTTTTCAGCCTTCCGATATCCCGCTCGTATTTCGGAGCATCGAGTGTTTCCGGAACAGCTCCTTTTGAAAGCAATTCATCAGGTTCATGAACACCCAAATCCTGTTTTATTTTTTCCTTCAAATCTTCTTCCCGAACTTCTACTTTTGCAAGCCGTATCCGAATTTCATTAATCTTTTCCCGAATCATTGAGACCTCGTGCCGTTTTTTTCGGAGTTCCCCCTCAAGTTCAAAATAGTGCCTGCGCGATTCCCTGTCATGGGAAATGAGCTCTTCCATTTTCTTCTTGCTCGCGTCAGCTTCACTTTTGAGCCTGGCCAATGATCCGGCAAATTCTCTTTTTCTTTCTTCAAGCTCGCCTGTGACTCGGAGATCGACCACATTCTCCATTTCTTTTTTTTTCTCTTCCTTTTTCTTCCCTTCTGAAACCTCCCGATAAAGCGACTGAAGCTCTTCGCCAACTGCCAGAAAATTTTGCTTAAAACGTATAATGTCTTCCAGATTTTTTACTCTTTCAATCTCTTCCCCCAAATTTTTATACCTCGCCTGGATTTTACCGATTTTCCCCCTGACATAAGGAAAATCAACCGGTATTTCGCTTATCAATAAAAAATTTTTCGATTTTTCCTTTTCAATTTCAATTTTTGCGCCAATGATGGCCAGTTCTTTTTCCACCTGGTTGATTTTCTCAAAAATTTCTTGTCTTTCTCGTTCAAGAATGTCTCTTTTATTCTCAAAGTCGATGCTGGTTTTGCCCTCTTTTTGAATTTTCGCCTCAAGCTCGTCAATTTTCCTCTGAATTTTTATTTCTTCCCGCCCCGCTTCTTCTTTCTCCTCGTGTATGCTTTCTTTTTCGGTTTTCGTTTTTTTCCAGAGAAATCCAAAGAATTCCTCTTGTTTTTGACGAAGTTCACGCACCACATCTTTGCCTTTCTTGGCTTTTTCCGACTGGCGCTTAAGCACCCGGAGGTGCGGACTTATCTCTTTTACAAGATCAGCGACTCGCGCCAGATTCTGGCGGGTTGATTCAAGTTTTCTTATGGAACGCTCTTTTTTTAGCTGATAGGGCTTCACACCGGCCGCTTCTTCAAGAATGATTCTTCTTTCAACCGGCGTCGCGTTGAGAACCGCATCGGCCATTCCCTGATTAATAATGCAATAGCTTCTTTGACCAACGCCGGCCTTGGCAAGAAGATCAATAATGTCAATAAGACGAACTCTGCTTTTGTTGACATAATACTCACCCTCGCCGCTCCGATAAACTTTTCTGGTGATAATCACTTCTTCAAATTCAATTGGGATTCTTTTGTCGGAATTGTCAAGAAAAAGCGAAACCTTGGCGCTTCCCAACTGCGATTTTTTACCGGAACCGGCGAAAATCACGTCTTCTGATTTTTTTCCGCGAATATTTTTGAGCGACTGCTCGCCCATTGTCCAGCGCACCGCGTCAGCGATATTCGATTTCCCGCTCCCGTTGGGGCCTACAATGGCCGTGATTCCGCATTTTTTTCCATTTTTCGCGAGACTGCAGGAAGGCAAAAAATCCAAGACGGTCTTGGTTGCAAAAGACTTAAAACCAGATAATTCTATCCTTTTTAGATACATTTTTGTTTTTCTTCACCAATCCTTTACTTCAAGAGCGTTTCTCGCCGCTTCTCTCTGCGCCTGCTGTTTTGAAACTCCTTCTCCCTGCGCCACTTCCTCGTCTTCAAGATAAACCCCGACAATAAATTTTTTGTCGTGGTCGGGACCCGATTCGGAAAGAACCCGGTAATTCGGAGTGATTCCCACCCGGGCTTGGGCTTCTTCCTGAAAGTTGGATTTCGGGTCAATATAGAGTTTGCTTTTTATAACCTCGTCAAGATGAATCAAGACACTTTCTGAAATAAATTTCTTCGCGGCTCCGTAACCTTTGTCAAGATAAACCGCGCCAATTATCGCTTCGAGCGCGTTCGCCAAAAGATAATCCCTTGCCCGTCCGGTATCTTTGGCTTCTCCCCGGCTCATAAGAAGAAAATTTTCCACCCTCAGCCCGCGGGAAACATTTGAGAGCATGTCCTTGTTCACCAGCGCCGCCCGCCAGTTGGTAAGTTCTCCTTCCGGGTTGGGAAAATTTTGATATAAATGCTCCGTCACCACCAGCTCTAAAACCGCGTCTCCAAAAAATTCAAGGCGCTCATTATGATCCAACTTATAGCTCCTATTCTCATTCAGATACGACCGATGCGTGACGGCAGTCCGAAGCAGATCGAGATTTTTGAATTTTACTTTTGTTTTCTTTTCCAGATCTTCGATGTTTTTTACAGCCATACCCTTTCAAATCCCAAGCTCAAAGCTCAAATGTCAAATCAAGATCAAAATCCAAAATCTAAATTTGATATTTAGTTATTTGGATTTGATTTGAAATTTGGATTTTGAAATTTGGATTTATAAAAATTATTTATTAGCTTCAGTTTTATTATTTTCTTTGCCATCTTCCTTCTCCTTCTCGTCATTCTTCATTGGTTCTCCCATCTCGCGGTAAATTGTCCCCAAAACCCCGTTTACGAATCTCCCTGAAGATTCCCCGCCGTAAGTCTTGGCCAGTTCAATCGCCTCATTGATGGCCACCTTCGGCGGAACTTCTTCGTAATTCCCAAACACAAGCTCAAAAATCCCAAGTCTCAAGACATTTCGGTCAACTACTGTCACTTGTTCCAGCGGCCATTCCGGCGCGCATTTTTCAATAAGTTTGTCGATTTTCCCCTGATTTTTGAGAACTCCCTGAATAAGATAGTGAATAAAAGAAGCGTCCTCCACGCCGGGGCCGAATTCTTCGATATTGTGTTTTACTATATTCTCAACCAGATTTTTCTTCCTGCCCCGAAAATCCCACTCGTAGAGGCACTGCATGGCGACGGAACGGAGAAGATGTCGGTTGGCCATTTTTTCTGTTGTCATTCCGACCAAGTTCCGACTTATCGGAACGCGCGGAGGAATCTTCGTACATACGCAATGGATTAGCCATTAGATTACGCACGCAGATCCCTCGGCTGCATCCCGATAAAATCGGGATTCCGCTCGGGATGACAATTAAGTTTTATTTAAAAATAATCTTGCTAAAATGCAATTTCCCAACTTTTATTACTTTGTTATTATAATCCTTTTTGTTTAATTCAAATTTATAATCAATTATTTTTTCCCCGTCCACCGAAACTCCACCCTGCTCTATTTTTCTCCTCGCATCGCCAATACTTGTTGCCATCCTCGCTTTTACTATAAATTCTGTAAGTTTAATCCGAGTCGAAGCAATCTTTATGGATTTAATTTTATCCGGCAGTTCTTTTTTTTGAACAGTCTTCACAAAATAATCCTGCGCCTTCTTCGCCTCTTTTTCCCCGTGATAAATTTTCACAATTTCGTATGCCAGACGCATTTTTGTATCCCGCGGGTTGGATTTTCTTGCTTTTCTGTAATCCAAATCCGTCGCGAGTTCAAAGTATTCTTTCATCGCCGTGTCCGGAATGGACATAATTTTCCCGTAGATTTGGTCGGCGCTTTCGGTGATGCCAACGTAGTTGTCAAGAGACTTGCTCATTTTCTCCTTTCCGTCCGTTCCGACCATAATTTTTATAATGACCATACACTGCGGGTCCTGGCCGAACTTTTGCTGATAGTGGCGCCCGAAAAGTTCGTTAAATTTTTGATCGCTTCCCAGAAGAACCACATCCGCTTTGAGTTTCACGCTATCGTAGCCCTGCATAATTGGATACACCAGTTCGTGAAGACCTATATCCCTTCCGGATTTCATGCGCCTCTGAAACATATCCCGCTCCAAAATCCGCGCCGCAGTTGTCATTGTCATGAGACGCAGAAATTCATAAAAACTCATCCTCGAAAACCACTGGGAATTGTATTTTATTTCCAATAAATTTTTGTCAGTTTTCAAAATTTTCGAGGCTTGTTTGACGTAGGTCGCCGCGTTTTTTTTGATTTGGGCATCGCTCATCATCGGCCGGGTTTTGTCCTGACCTGTCGGATCTCCAACTTTTGAGGTCGCATCGCCAATGAGAAAAACGACCTTATGCCCCAAATCCTGAAACTCTCTCATCTTGCGAAGCGCCACCGCGTGCCCCAAATGCAAATCCGGACGGGTCGGATCCGCGCCGAATTTCACTATCAATTTTTTCCCTAAGCTAAGCTTCTTCTCTAACTCTTTTCGGCCGATAACCTCTTCGACTCCGCCTTCGGAAAGAAGCTTTTTGATTTTTTCTTTGTTGGATTTCACAATAAAAATACTACCACTTTTCTAGCCAAATTGCAAAAATTATGTGGTAAATTCCAAATCTCCCGCGTGATTTTGATTATCTTGAAATTTTTTTCTTGAGCGCCTGGGAAATCTGCGCCTGCCGGGCGTCAATCCATAAAGTATCAAGGTCAACAATATAGTAGCTCCCTATTTTGCTTTCGAGCGTCAGGGAATTGCCGACGGTGTACTTCACTTCGTGATAGATCGTGAAATATTCCGTATGCCAGTGGCCGGCAAGAACCAGTTTTGCTTTTCCCTCTTCACTAAACCAGTTTTCCGTCTCCCGGTATCTCTTGTAGACCGATGAGAGATCTTTTTTGTTAAAAATAGGATAGTGCATCACGGCGAGTACCGGTCTGTCGGTTTTTTCCAGTAAATCTTCCAGCCACTCCGCCTGATTCGAATCCATGCCTCCTTCTCTGACCGCGCATCTCTGGGAATTGTCAAGGGCGATTATTCTCCAGCCGTAGCGGTCGAGATAATAATAGCTCTTTTTTTGCTTCATGTATTTTTTTATCGTTTTTTCCCGATCATGATTTCCTCTTGCGAGAATCATCTCCATCCCCCTTGCTCTGATTATTGACCTTATCCTTTTTACGTATCTTACTTCCCGGCTGTGGTCTGTTATGTCGCCGGAAATAACGATAATTTCAATTCCTTCATTTTTCATTTCCGTCAGAGCTTGAGCCAGATATTGCTTATAATAACGGGGGTAGAAAATATTCGTCGCGCTTTTCTTTTTTTTCTTCGCGCTCCCGGCGTGAATGTCGGTTATCCAGCCGATTTTCTGGGCGAATACGAGATTAGGCAGCAGAAAAACCAGCGTCAGTAAAACAAAAATTGTCGCAAATTTCTTGAATTTCATTTTTACTCAATAAATCTATCTGGGATCTTGAAGTCCAGATTTTACTTCCTACAGCATTTCTTAATAATTGCTAGTGAGCCCGCAAGCGAAAGCTTGCTTTCATTTGGGACGAATGACGCAATTTCAAGCGCCGCAACAGCGCTTATATTTTTTCCCACTCCCACACGGGCAAGGGTCGTTTCGTCCAATTTCTGTTTTGTTTCGGATAGTCTGTCCGCTGGATGGGATGGATTTTCCTTCCGAAGCGTCTTTTGCCGCGCCCGCCAACAACGCTTCGCGTAGCGATGCGGGCTGGCCGAATTGAGCCGGTTGTTCTTCCGCGCCTTGATATTTCGCCTCTTCGAGAATGTTTTTTTGCGGCGCGGGCTCTTCACGCACGACTCCAATCTTAAATATCGTATTGATGACCGCCGAGCGGATATTGGCCATCAGATTTTGAAACAGCAAATAGGCTTCCTTTTTGTATTCCACCAGCGGGTCGCGCTGGCCATAGCCGCGAAGCCCGATTCCTTCGCGAAGATAATCAATATCATCCAAATGATTCATCCAAAAAGTGTCAATGGAGCGAAGATACATCGCGCGCTCAATCTGGCGCATAATTTCGGGAGTGATTTCCTGCTCCTTTTTTCCGTAGCTTTCTTTTGCCAAACCTTTTAAAAATTCAACGAGCGCCGAAATTTTTTGGGCGTCGTTGGCGTGATTCTTTGATTGCCTGATTTCCAGCAATTTTTTGAACGATTCTTCGCTCACTGGAAAAATCTGGTTTAAATTCTCCTTGATTTCACCAGCGTTCCAGTCTTCAATATGCCCCGCAGTATGAAGTCCGACAACCTGTTCAATTTCTTCTTCAATCATCTGAATGATATCGTCTTTGATTGATTCTTTTGTTAGAATTTCTTTGCGCCTTTTGTAAATCACTTCCCGCTGTTTGTTCATCACGTCATCGTATTCAAGAACATGCTTTCGGATGTCAAAGTTAAATCCTTCAATTTTAGCTTGAGCTGACTCGATTGATTTTGAAATAATTTTGTTTTCAATCGGCTGGTCCTCGGGAAGCCCGAGCCGATCCATAATATTTTTCACCCGGTCGCCCCCAAAGCGCCGCATCAGCTCGTCCTCGAGCGACACAAAAAACTGGGACGATCCCGGATCGCCCTGCCGGCCGGAACGCCCCCGAAGCTGATTGTCAATGCGGCGCGCCTCGTGACGCTCCGTTCCAAGAATGTGCAGGCCGCCCAGCTCAACGACGCCCTCGCCGAGCTTGATGTCCGTTCCGCGCCCGGCCATATTCGTCGCGATTGTCACCGCACCGTGTTCACCGGCCTTGGCGATTATCAAGGCTTCCCGTTCATGATTTTTGGCATTTAGCACTTCATGCTGGACACTTTCGCGCGCGAGCATTTCTGACAAAATTTCCGATTTTTCAATGGCGATTGTTCCAACCAAAACCGGCTGGCCTTTTTCGTGACGACGCTTTATTTCCCCAATCACCGCTTTGAATTTCCCCGTCTCTGTTTTATAAACCATATCAGGCAAATCTTTCCGAATCATCGGAACGTTGGTCGGAATCGGAACCACATCAAGATTATAGACTTTGGCAAACTCCTCGGCGGAAGTCAGCGCCGTCCCGGTCATGCCGGCCAGTTTGGCGTACATGCGGAAATAATTCTGAAAAGTGATGGTGGCCAGCGTCCGGCTTTCGCGCTGCACTTCGACATTTTCCTTAGCCTCAATGGCTTGATGGAGACCTTCAGAATAGCGCCGGCCGGGCATCAAGCGCCCGGTAAAATCATCAACGATAATTACCTGCCCGTCGCGGACGACGTAATCCCGATCGCGCTTGAAAAGAATATTAGCTTTCAAGGCTTGTTCAAGTTGGTGGACATAGGTGATTGTTCCGGCAGTATAGATATTTCCCACGCCCAGCATCTCCTCAACCCTGGCAATTCCTTTTTCGGTGAGAGTCACCGCCCGCATTTTGTGATCAACGGTGAAATCGTCATTTTCTTTGAGTCGCAGGACGATTTGGGCAAAGCGCCGGTAAAGCTTTGTTGATTCGGTGTCCGGCGCGCTGATGATAAGCGGCGTGCGAGCCTCATCAATGAGAATCGAGTCCACTTCGTCAACGATGGCATAATTCAACTCACGTTGCACCATTTGGCCAAGACTTTGCACCATATTATCCCGCAAATAATCAAAACCGAATTCATTGTTCGTGCCATACGTAATATCCGCCGCGTAAGCCTCGCGCCGCGAAACAGGCCGCAAATTTTCCATTTCCACGCTTACTTCATCGCTATCCTCAATTTTCGGCTCATATATAAAAGACGCATCGTGCTGAATACACCCCGTTGAAAGTCCAAGAAAATGATAAATCGGTCCCATCCAGTTGGTGTCACGTTTGGCCAAGTAATCGTTGACGGTAATAACATGAACGCCTTTTCCCTCAAGCGCGTTGAGATAAACCGCCGTCGTCGCCGTATGGGTTTTTCCTTCCCCCGTTTTCATCTCGGCGATTTTACCCTCGTGAAGAGTGATTCCACCCATGAACTGCACGTCGAATAACCTTTTCCCGTCCACCCTTTTCACCGCCTCGCGGACTACGGCAAAAGTTTCAGGGAAAATATCATCCGTTTTTTCCCCTTTTTCAAGCCTTTTTCTGAACTCGTCAGTTTTGGCTTTCAGTTCTTCGTCGGACAACTTGCTGATAACCGATTCGAAATTATTGATTTTACCAACAATCGGCTTGAGTTTGTTCACTTGTCTTTCGGCCCCGCCGAAAAGGCGTTTTAGAATCATAATCATGGTTTTTCACACTTTTCAATGTTAGCTGATTTAGTGAGGAAAGTAAACCTTAAAAATAAAGACAGTCCACCAATTTACAGATGGACTGCTTGCCCCGTACTAATTCTATTGCAGTACCCAAAACACGCACGCACTACACAAAATTAGTGCGGGGCCCTTTGAGCCCCCAAATTTTATTTTATTTAAGCCCATTCTCTCTAATCGTGTTTCTCTGTAATCTCCTGCCTGATTTTTTTGAGAATCGCCGCCGCTTCGTCTTTTCCGCCCAGGCCGAAAGCCAAACCGCCGGCCAGAGCCAGCATGGCAACCAGTCCGATGAAAAGCGTATTAATAAGCGAGGAGGCGATTCCGAGCTGAATAAGCGCCGCCAGAAACCCGAAAATCACAATCGCCCACTTCGCGACCGTCGCCAGAAGCGTCGCCGAAACAATTCCGGCCACTTTTGTGCTTCCTTTCACAACCGCGTAGACAAAATTGGCAACTAAAAAGGCGACTGCCAAAATCACCGCCGCCACAACGACATTCGGGAGATAGAGAATGATGCTGTTTAGAAAATTGGTAACCTGCACGAGTTTCAGAATGTCGGTTGCCGCCATCAAGAAAACAAGAATCAAAAACCACTTTACAAGGCCTCCGAGAAATTTGGCGACATCGAGCTTCACACCGGCCTTTTCAAATCTGGCCTTTGTGCCGGCCTTTTCCATCACATCGTCAACTTTGATCATCTTAAAGATGTGTTCGACAACTTTCCCAAGAGCAACCGCCACAATCCAGCCGGCTACAAAAACCAAAACCGCGCCGACGAGCGCCGGCAGAAAATTGATAAACCTTTCCCAAAGATTCAAAAAAGACAAGGTTATCGCTTCCCCCCAGGTTTGCACTGATTCCATTTAATCACCTCCTTTCGGAAATGGTTTGTATCTGCTAGAATCATTATATCAAAAAAATCATCCCCTCGCTAACTGCCTGTGGATAACTCAATGAAAAACAAAAAACTCTTCCTGAAAGCTTTTTTGAAAAATCCGCGCCGGGTAGGCGCCCTGAATCAAACTTCAAACTTCGTGGCCAAAGAAATCATCAATTCCATAGATTTCGAAAAAGCCCGTTGTCTGGTTGAATTAGGTGCTGGAATGGGCAATATTACCAAAAAAATAGTGAGAAAAATGCACCCGGAGTGCATTTTATTTTGTTTTGAGATAGACCCGGATTTAGCCGAGCAGATTGCCAAGAACATTCAGGACCCGCGCGTGAAAATAATCTCGGACAGCGCAGAAAATATGGGAAAATATCTGCACCAATCAAAAATAAAAAAAGTAGACTATATAATCTCCACTGTCCCGCTCACCACTCTTCCTTACCGCAAAATGAAAGAAATCCTCAAATCATCTTTCCAGTATCTCCGAAGCGGGGGAAAATATATTCAAGTTCAGTATTCTCTCCTCGGCCGGCGCCACTTGCGAATGCTTTTTCCCAAAATGGGCATTAACTTCGTCTTTCTTAACTTCCCGCCGGCTTTCGTCTATGTTTGCGTGAAAATCTAGTCAATTTTTTCCCACGGAAATTCTTCCCTTCCGAAATGGCCGTAAGCGGCGGTTTTTTTATAAATTGGTTTTCGGAGATCGAGTTTTTCAATTATGGAAAGCGGCTTGAAATCAAATTTTTCCCGGACAATTCCATTGATGTCTTCCCCTTTTTCGTTTATCGCTTCAATCATTAGAGGCTCGGCCCGGCCGATGGCATAGGCGACAGCCACAAGACACTCTTTTGCCGCCCCCTGGGCGACAAGATTTTTGGCAGCGTAACGCGCCATATAGGCACCCGAGCGGTCAACCTTGGTCGGATCTTTTCCGGAAAAACAGCCTCCGCCATGGGGAATGAGTCCGCCGTAAGTATCAATCATAATCTTTCTTCCAGTGAGTCCGGTGTCGCTCGCAAATCCGCCAATGGCGAATTTTCCGGTAGGATTGACAAGAATTTCAATTTCAGAAATATCCCCGACCAGGGACTTGATTAATTTTTTAATAAGCACTTCCTGAACTTGTTTTTGAGAAATATCTTCCCGATGCTGAGCGCTGACAAGAATTGTCCTGTATTTTCCTCTCTCGACCGTTATCTGGGCCTTCCCATCCGGGCCTAGCCATTCAATTTCTCCATTTTTTCGCAAATCTTCCAGTCCCTTGGTAAGTTTGTGAACCAAAACTACTCCCTTGGGCATATATTCCGGAGTTTCGTCTGTAGCAAAACCGTACATAATTCCCTGATCGCCCGCTCCGCCCGTATCGACTCCCTGGGCAATGTCCGGTGACTGTTTCACGACATTTGTAATCACCCTGATCTCATCCGTGTATCCAATCTCCCGATAAACATCGAGAGCAACTTTCTCAAAATCAACTCTTGCTTTAGTCGTTACTTCGCCTCCGACGATCAGGAGTCCATGCCCGCCAAAAGCTTCCATGGCGACCCGGCTTTTGGGATCCTGTTCGAGGCAGGCATCCAGAATGGCATCGGAAATCTGGTCACAGACTTTATCCGGGTGACCGGAGGTTACGCTCTCGACGGTGTAAATTTTCGGGACGTACTTCATTTTTTTGTATTAAAAATAAAAAACTTTCCTTGCAGGAAAGACAAATGACTTCTGGTATCTTTCCCGCGAACGGGCTAGAGGTAGCACCTTCCCCTGACGTAATGTCGGGGAGGTTGCTGGCAGGTCTCGCCTCTCCGACGTTACGTCGGAGATAAACTTCGGGCTAGTTCCCTTCCTGCGCTCTTGATACAAAATTATTCAATTTTGGCTACATGTAGAGTGATTATATATTTTCCCCGAACGCGTGTCAAATTTTAAATTTATTTGCCAGAAATTCTATTAAATAATAAAATCAGATTATGATTGAGAGTTGACTAAATTTTATTTAGTTGTATAATTTTTTAGTTGTGCTGTTAATCGCGGGTCGTTAGCTCAGTCGGTAGAGCAGCAGCCTTTTAAGCTGATGGTCGCAGGTTCGATCCCTGCACGACCCAATGCAATGAGTTTTGTGCGAGAGTAGTCCCGCTATTTTTGCGGGAATGGTCGCAGGTTCGATCCCTGCACGACCCAATGCAATGAGTTTTGTGCGAGAGTAGTCCCGCTATTTTTGCGGGAATGGTCGCAGGTTCGATCCCTGCACGACCCACAAGACAAATTAAAAATTAAAGATGAAAAAGTAAAAATTTTGGTGTCGCTTCGCGACAATTATTTTATAAGGGTGCGTAGCTCAGCTGGTTAGAGCACTTCACTGATAATGAAGAGGTCGATGGTTCGAGTCCATCCGCACCCACTGCAACAATGACGAGGCTTGCCCCGCACTTATCGCGAAGCGATATAGTGCTGGGGTCCGAGGTTCGAGTCCTCGATCGCCCACAATGCAACATCTTCATGGGCCGATAGCTCAGTTCCCGCCAGAGGCGGGCAGGGTCCGAGCGCCTGTGGAGTTTATCCCGCACCAAAATTAAGTTTCTTTCTTATCCATTCACGGGCTTGTAGTTCAATGGTAGAACGCCTGTTTTGCATACAGGAGGTTGAGGGTTCGATTCCCTCCAAGTCCAAAGAAAAAAACAGTATGGGAATTTTGGTGCGGGACAGGCAGGAGGTCTGGGGTCCGAATCCCCATCGGTCCAAAAACAAAATTCGAGATTTGACCTCGAATTTTTTGAATTTAGTTTTTACTGATCATTGATATCAGTCAATTCTTTTTCTCACTATTCCCAAATATACCAGCGGGGCGATGCCCCAAAGGAATTGATAGAGATCGCCCGTGAAGAATTTGCGAATATTCGGCGTGACAAAATCAGCCGTTTCCTTGGCGGAATACCAGTTGAAAATTATGGAAAGGGAAAGTCCGACTACAATCGCCGTGCCGACGACCAGTTTTGTCATCAGCATTGGCCCGTGCCCGGAAACATTGGCCCTAATAATACGGGAAAAAAGAATAACAAACCCGACCAAAACCGCCAGAAACAGCAGAGTCTTGTTATTTGCGCTCCTCACAAATTCAAAATCAGCCATATTCACCACCGCGTAAGCCACGTAAACTCCAAGAAGCGAAACCAGCAAGCGATGTTTCCCGAGAGCAAAGGAAACAACGAAACTCACCAGCAGAAACAAAATCAAGAAAGACATATCGCCGGCGAGATTGCTTTTAATGCCGAGACTGCTGATAAGATTGTTGAGATTCATATTATTCTTTACGAAATACGAAACTAAACGAAATTACGAAATTATGCAAAAATATTGACTAGTGGTTTTCGTATTTCGAAATTTTCGTAATTCGTAAAAGTTAACCTTTTAATTTTTCAAAAATTTCTCTTTGCTCCCTTGTTAAATTCTTTGGTGTTACCACCTGTATTCTAACATACTGATCTCCGTGGCCAAAGCGGCTTAAGTGTTTGACTCCTTTTCCTTTGAGACGAAAGACTTCACCAGATTGCGTTCCGGCGGGAATTTTGAGCTTCAGAGAGCCATCAATCGTTTCGACTTCAATCTTATCTCCCAGCGCCGCCTGGGAAAAAGAAATTTCTTCTTCGCTATGAATGTCGTCATTTTCGCGGATAAATTTTTCGTGCGGTTTTACATGGACCGTAACGTATAAATCCCCCGTTTCCCCGCCTTTTTCGCCGCTTTCGCCAAGTCCTTCCAGTCGAATTGACTGTCCATCCTTGATTCCCGCCGGTATTTTTATCTTCACGTCTTCGTATTCCCGCACTCGCCCGTCTCCGCCGCATTTCTGGCATTTTTTCTCCGGAACCTTTCCCTCGCCGCCGCATTCGGAGCAAACCGAAACTTGCGAAAATGTCCCAAGAATAGTCCGTCGCGAGGTTTGCACTTCGCCTTCTCCTTCGCAGATTAGGCACTCCACTTTTTTCGATCCCGGCTCCACGCCCTCGCCATGGCAATGAGCGCATTTCATCCGTTTGTATAAATTCAATTCTTTCTCCGCGCCGTGGGCCATCTCGAGAAAATCAATTTCCGCGTCAATCTGAATATCCTCACCTCGATACCACCGCCTTCTATTCCGACCGCTTCGCGCGTCGGAGCCAAATCCGGCCTGCTTAAAAATATCCCCGAAAATATCTTCAAAACCGGAAAATCCCTGACGGCCGCCTCGCCCGCCGCCAAAGTTAAAATCAAATCCTTCGGCAAAGGACGAAAAATCGCGAAAGCCTTCGAATCCGCGAAATCCGCCGCCGGCCTGGGCCTGCTCGAATGTCTGGCCAAACTGGTCGTACTGCGAACGCTTTCCCTTGTCAGAGAGAACCTGATAAGCTTCATTTATTTCCTTAAAACGCGCCTCATCCCCGCCCGATTTGTCGGGATGATGTTGGTGCGCCAGCTTGTGATAGGCCTTTTTTATCTCATCGTCACTCGCTTCGCGCGAAACGCCGAGAATATCGTAGTAGTCTTTGGACATAAACAAAAAATTTCAAATTTAAAATTTCAAATTTAAAATTAAATGCTGTATTCAATCATCACCACTTCCCTCTGTTCATGCTTAATTTCTACCACCCTTAAAACACGTAGTAATTTAATAATAAGCAACACGAATAATCCGAGAAAAATATCAACGGCCGTTCCCAAAATTCTCGCCGTCAGAAACAGCCCAAAAGCTAAGATTATAGGAACATAAAACTTTTCCGACCCCGAGTACTCAAAAAAGCTTCTTTCCGTTTTATCGATATAAGCCAAAAGCACATCCCTCATAGGCTGTTCGCCAATCACCGGAACTCCCAACTGCTTCGAAAGGTCGCTTTTCGCTTTTGAGAGTATTTCCTCCTGAATTTTTTGGGCTGTCGCATTTCCGATCATCTTTGTCACGTCTGTCGGACTACCAATCGAAGCTTTTTCAGCAAGGTCATTCTTCACGCCCGCCAGAGGCGGGTCCACCTTTGGCGGAAAATTTTTCAGCAAAAATTCATCAACGGTAATATCATTCCTGATATCTTTGATCATTTTTTTCTTGTCATTGGGCAAAATGAAACCCGCCGCCTTAAGTCCCCAGTCAATTTCCGTCTCAAGAGATTTCACTTCAATCATTGAGGCTGAAGGGGCCGGTTCAGTAGTTATGGAGAAATAATAAGCAATCGCGGCAATAAGGCAGACTGCCGTGACAAAATATTTGAGGCTGTGACTGACCAAATGATAGAAATCAATCTTAATTCCCCTTTCGATTTCCTTTTTGATCCGCCTTTCGGTGAGAACAAGGAATAAAACGGCTAAAAAGGCGGCTGCCCACGACCAGCCGGACCTAATGAAAACAAGGTATCCAAGCCCCGAGACAGCGTAGCAGGAATGAATATAAATTCTGTTTTTGAGAAATATCGCACTTAAAGTGAACACAACCGCCCAAAAACTGAAGGTCAGAACCGGATAAAGCCAAGAATGAGCCGACCGGCCATAAATCGCATTGGCTAAAATCCACCAACTGACCCAGGCGGCGATAACATTCAATCCCAAAACAGAATAGGCAAAAATTTTATTTTTCATGCGACACCATTGTCATCCCCGCGAAAGCGGGGATCTAGACAATTTTTTATTTATCTTTATGTTTCTATTTTACTCTTTTTTTCTCTTTTTCATCTACAACTTCCCCCTCTTTCACATCTGATTTTTCATCTTTCTTTTCTTTGGTTTTTTCGCCGGCTTTAGCTTTATCGGCGGCTTGGGCTGCCTGATAAAGTTCCTGCCCAATCTTCTGCGCTTCCTGCGAGAGTTCTTCGGTCGCTTTCTTGATTGCCGCGACATCGTCGCTATCCTTAACTTTTTTGAGCGCTTCGATTTTTTCTTCAACCGGTTTTTTCTTGTCGGCCGATATTTTTTTTCCGGCTTCGCGTAAAGCTTTTTCGGTCGTGTAGGCTAAAGTATCAGCCAAATTTCGCGCTTCTACCAGTTCTTTTTTCTTTTTATCCTCTTCGGCATGCACCTCCGCGTCTTTCGCCATTTTTTCGACTTCTTCTTTGGAAAGTCCCGTTGAAGCTTCGATGCGGATGGATTGCTCTTTTCCGGTCGCTTTGTCTTTGGCTTTGACGCTCAAAATTCCGTTGGCGTCAATGTCGAACGTCACTTCAACTTGAGGAACGCCTCGTGGAGACGGGGGAATCCCATCCAGCATAAATCTTCCCAAAGTTTTGTTGTCCGCCGCCATTTCCCGCTCGCCCTGAAGCACGTGTATTTCCACGCTTGGCTGATTATCAGCTGCCGTGGAAAATACCTGCGATTTAGAAGTGGGAATAGTAGTATTTCTATTAATGAGCGGCGTTCGCACTCCCCCAAGAGTCTCGATTCCTAAAGTTAATGGAGTAACATCCAGAAGCAGAACGTCTTTGACGTCTCCACTCAAAACTCCGCCCTGTATTGCCGCTCCAATGGCAACCACTTCATCCGGATTGACCGTCGCGTTTGGTTTTTTTCCGAAAAATTTCTCGACCGTTCGCATCACCAGCGGCATTCTTGTCATTCCGCCGACCATAACTACTTCATTAATATCTCCCGAAGATAATTTCGCGTCTTCAAACGCCTTTTTACACGGCCCGAGCGTTTTTTCAACCAAATCCCCGACAAGCTCCTCCATTTTAGCCCGCGACATTTTCATTACCATATGCTTTGGCCCGCCCGCGTCGGAAGTTATGAAGGGCTGATTTATTTCTGTTTCTTGAGCCGTTGAAAGTTCAATCTTAGCTTTTTCGGCCGCCTCTTTGATGCGTTGAAGAGCCAGGGAGTCTTTGGAAAGATCAATGCCTTGCTCTTTTTTAAATTCGTCAATAATCCAATTAATAATCCGCTGATCAAAATCATCACCACCCAAATGCGTATCACCGTTCGTGGCTTTTACTTCCACCGTGTCGTCGCTCACTTCCAAAATGGAAATATCAAAAGTTCCGCCGCCCAGATCATAAACGGCGATTTTTTCGTTCTTTTTCTTGTCAAAACCGTAAGCAAGCGCCGCCGCAGTCGGTTCATTGATGATTCTTTTCACCGTAAGTCCCGCGATTTCTCCCGCTTCTTTGGTGGCTTTTCTTTGCGAATCGTCGAAATAAGCAGGAACGGTGATGACCGCTTCGGTGATAGTCTCCCCGAGCTTTGCTTCCGCATCAGTCTTCAGTTTTTGCAATATCATCGCTGAAATTTCCTGCGGAGTATATTCTTTTGCCTGCCCCGCACTTGATGCGGGGTCGCCCATTTTCACTTTCACTCCGCCGTTGGCTTTGATAATTTTATACGGCATCAACTTCACATCCCGCTGGATTTCTTCGTCCTCAAACCGGCGCCCGATTAACCTTTTAATCGAGAATAAAGTATTTTCCGGATTAGTCACCGCTTGTCTTTTCGCAAGAAGACCGACCAACCGCTCATTTGATTTCGAAATGGCGACCATCGAAGGCGTCGTTCGCGCTCCTTCTTTGTTTTCGACGATTTTTGGCGACCCGGCTTCCACCACCGCCATGGCGGAGTTGGTCGTTCCGAGATCGATTCCCAGTATTTTGCTCATGGCTTAATTTTAATTTCAAATTTCAAGTTCTAAATTTTAAATGAATTTCAAATGACTGAATTTTAAAACATTTGAAATTTGGTAATTTAAAATTGAATTGAAATTTAAAATTTTAAATTTAAAATTTATTTCTCTAGTTAATTGTGATAATTTTTCTACTCTATATCTACCCTCGCCGCTCTCAATATTCTCCCATTTAACCTATATCCCTTTTGCAAAACTTTTTTCACTTTCTCTCCTTTTCCCGAAATCGCTTCGTGAATTTCGGGATTGAATTTATCACCAACTTTCACTTCAATTTCCAAAACTTCATTATTCTTCAAAACATCCTCAATTTGCCTTTTTATATGCGTAATTCCAGCTACCCACGCCGATTTGCTTTGATCCTCTGGAACATGCGAAAGTGAAGCTTCAAAATTATCCAAAACCGGCAGAATCTGTAAAATCATGTCCATTTTGGCAAATTTTGCGAATTCTTCCCGCGCCTTCGCCTGGTCTTTTTTATAATTCTCAAAATCGGCTTGGCAGCGCTTCCAGGAGTCAAGATATTTTTTAGTCTCCAGGTATTTGATATAACTCTCAATGATATTTCTTGTTCCAAAGGCCAAGTCAAGTTTTAACGCTTCATTGATCGTATACCAATCAAATTCATTTTCGTATTCCTTATTTGTTCTTACCGAACTATTATTCCCACCGTATTTACATAAAAAATCAGTGAACACAAAATGTTTTTTCTTATGAAAATCCTTTTCAAATACGCTATCTTGAAACAGCAATTTATCTATAACTTCTACATCAAGACCTGCTTCTTCCTTGACCTCTCTCTTTATGGCATCCTCAAGACTTTCGCCAAGCTCAACATGACCTCCGAAACAAGTATATTTTCCTCCCCATTTTTTCCCGCGCGCCAATAGTACTTTACCTTCCTTGTTCACAATCAGCGCCCCCACAATCGGCTCCGGATATTTTTTTTCTTCTTTTTTCATCTATTGCCTTGTCATTCCGACCGAGCGTAGCGAGCGGAGGAATCTTCGTGCATAAGCAAATGGCTAGACATTAAATAATTCACGAAGATCCCTCGGCTACGCTCGGGATGACAGTCAAAAATGTATTCGTATATTTGTAATAGATTCGTAATTCGTAAAGAATATCGCAATCACCGCCGCTCCTCCCAGCAACTTCTTCATATACTGAATCAGCGACTTGTTTTTCGCGTAGCGCATCCTTTTGGGCCCAATGAGGGCCAGAATTCCTTTTTCGCCGCTCTTGGTTTTGTAGGGAGAGATTATCATTGAACAATTGGAAATTTCCTTGATCGGATTTTCCTTGCCGATGAAAATTTTTATTTCATTGTCTTTGAGATTTTTGACGAGTTTATCAACCCGCTCATCAATGAAGTCCAGCGTTTCCGCCAGCCGGCACAAGTCATCCATTTCCCGAAACTCCGGCTCGTCGAGAAGTTCTTTCATCCCGAAGTCATAAAATTCGTCTTTCACTCCGCTAATTGCCAGATTGCCGGAAAGACTGGAAAGCAGTTTTGCCGCCGTGCGAGTGAGCCGCGTATTTTTCGCTTTGAGTTTCAAAAGTTCCGCCTGCAGTTTTTTTTGCTCGGCTTTCGTGAGGTTTTTGTCAGGCATAATATGCTCGACAAAATAACGGTATCCTTCGTCCGTCGGAATCCGCCCCGCGCTGGTGTGGGGTTGAAACAAATATCCTGCGTCTTCAAGCTCGTTCATTTCGGCGCGGATCGTCGCCGAACTCAAATCGAAATCATATTCTTTCGCAATATGCTTCGACCCGACCGGCACAGCCGTTTCGGTGTATTCTTTCACGACAACGGAAAGCAAATTTTTCTGGCGATCTGTCAACATTCAATGTTGGGGAAACCCTAACATTGAATGTTTGGGTATTCCCGCGATTAGCACTCACATCACTCGAGTGCTAATTCATATTCTATTATTACCCTAAAACCTTGTCAAGGCTTTCAATTAAGCGGATCATTCCCTCCCTTACTCCACGGGTGGCACCGCACTATTCGCTTGAATCCGCGCCACCCGCCCCGCAAAATCCCGTATTTCGAAATCGCTTGATAGGTATATTCACTGCAGGTCGGGTGAAACCGGCAGATGCGTTCGGAGTATAAAAATGATAAAAATCCGGTATCAAGCGACAAATACTTCTGATACCAGCGAATCATTTTGAGAATTATTGATTTCATGGTATTATTGTAGCATGCGACAAATAGAAACAAAAAATATCACTTGGATAGATTTTCTAGAGCCCAGTGCCGATGAGGTTCTCGCGCTCAAGAAAATGAAAATTCATCCGCTGGCGCTGGAGGAATTTTCCACGCCTTCGGCGCGGCCTAAAGCCAGCCTCTATGGCAACTGCCTTTATCTCACGGTTCATATTCCCCTCTTCGACAAACTGAACCGCCGCACATATCCCAGCGAACTGGATATCGTGATGACCGACACTCATCTCATCACTGGCCATGACCAGGATATTTTTCAGTTGCGCGAATTTTTCACCAAGCTCCAGCGAAGCAAAAACCTGCGGGAAAAATATATGAGCCAGTCGC